>JABDJG010000304.1 GCA_013002595.1 Hyphomicrobiales bacterium
CGAGTACATAGAGGTGTTTTACAATCGAAAACGTCGCCATGGATATCTTGGCAACATTAGCCCCGTTGACTTCGAAGACCAGTCAAACGGATCTTTCTGAACCGTCCACTAAATCGGGGGAAGACCAAAATGCCACAAGGCCACATTCGGGACCGTTAATCCGGCAGTCTTACGAAGCCATTTTCATCCAGTGGGAAATTCGGGTTCCAGGCAACTTCCCATAAATGACCATCAAGATCCCGAAAGTAACCGGAATATCCACCCCAGAATGCCTCCTGGGCAGGCTTAACAATTTCGCCTCCCGCCGATTTCGCTTCGGCGAGAACATCGTCAACCTCTCCCTTCGACCTTGTGTTGTAGGCAACGGCGAAACCGCCAAATCCGTCACCGTCCGGCGCAATACCGGCATCTTTGGCGAGGTCAGATCGAGGGTAAAGCGAGAGAGCGCAGCAGCCGCATTGGAAGAAAGAGATTCCTTCGACTTGTTGAACCGCCCGTCGCCAGCCGAGCCGCTCGAAGAACCGGGTGCTAATTTCCAAATTGCGCACGCCGAGGGTGATTAGTGTGAATCTCTGTTCCATGCAACGAGGATATCAGAGCGCGTCAGATGGCAATAGCCCCAGAACACGGCCTCATGACCGATCAGGGTCAAAAGCGGACTGTCGCGATGAATTGCGATATGTCCGTTAAAGTCAGCATAGCTGAGGTTGGTGCACCATCTCCTGAACGGTTGCTCCTCGTTCACAGGCGGCATTCCAGCCAATATCGGCAGTGTCCGCTTCGCGCCCCAACTTGCCCGTTCAAGGCCCAAGGGCGAACCTCTCAATGGTCCGCTTAGCCGCCGTTGGCTGTTCTCGAATTCACGGGGCCTGACTGCCAGTCCACTTCCATACCCGCCATAATGGACGTTGACAGGCATTCCCGTCCGGTCCCACTGTTGCGCGATGACCGAGAAAATCGACCTCCTGGTGCACTGCGGCTTTCTGTATCCGATGGACCAGCCGGGCCGCATCGTGACAAGTGCCGAGGTTGCAATCCGGGACGGCATTGTCGTGCATGCGGGCACCGCCATGCCGGCCGGCCACTGGCAAGCTGCACGCACGATCGGCGGACCGGGTGTTGCCGTTCTTCCCGGTTTCGTCAACTGCCACAGCCATGCCGCTTCAGCCATCTTTCGCTCGCAATCGGATGACGGCGAAGGCGGGGCGGCCCTCTACAAGGTGGCGTTCCGCGGCGAGAAGGACGTGCCGGCCAGCGACTGGCGCGACCTGGCCTGGCTCGGTGCAGCGGACATGATCAAGGCCGGTTTCACGACGATCAATGACATCTGGTACGAGCCGGAGGCGCTCGGCGAAGCCTGCCTGCAGCTGGGACTTGGCGCCGAGATCGCCTTCAAGCTGTTTGACCTCAAACTGGAAGAGCTCTGGCGCGGCGACTACACCCGCCACGCCGACATCGGCGAGGGCCGGCTCAGGCGCGGGGTCGAGTTTGCCGAGACCTGGCACGGCAAGGGCGACGGGCTGATCACCACACGGATCGGGCCACATGCCACCGACACCTGCAGCGAGGCGTTGCACCGTGAGGCCTTTGCGGAGGCCAAGCGGCTCGGCATCGGCACGCACACCCACGTGGCCCAGTCACCCGGCGAAGTCGCCGCCATCACGTCATGGCACGGCCTGGGGCCGGCCGAATACCTCGCCCACATCGACTGCCTGGACCAGGACAGCGTGCTGGCACACCTGACCTTTGCCTCGCCGCGCGATCTCGATGCGGTGCGCGATACCGGCGCGCGCTATGCACACTGCCCGACCATCTATCCGCGCCGCGGCATGTTCCCAGATGTGCCGGCGATCGACGAACGGGGCATTGCCTGGGGCATCGCAACGGACTGGATGATGAACGATCCGTTTGAAGCGATGCGGTTTGCCCTCAATGCCTTGCGCCTCACGGCGGGCAGGCATGACGCATTCACGTCCGAGCAGGCGCTGTGGCGGGCAACGGCAGGCGCTGCGAACGTGCTCGGCAAGGCCGGCAGCAAAGGCACGCTTGCGCCGGGCAAACAGGCCGACCTGATCGTACTCGATCTCGATCGCCCGCACCTGCAACCGTTCTACGGGGACTTTTCTTCGGTTGTCTGGTATGCGCGTGCCGCCGACGTCGTTACCAGTGTCGTGCGCGGCCGTGTCATCATGGAACACCGCAAGCTGTGTGCGGGCGATGAAGCGGCAATTGTCGCGCAGGTAAAGCAGCACCTCCCCCGCTGGGGCCAACTGATGACGTCGCTGGGCGGGGTGAGCAATATCGACCCATGCTGCGGCTAGAGGACGATCAGGTTAGATTGATTCAATCAACGACGTGAACCGTCCTCTATCATGCTGACGACGTTCAGTTTTTCTGATTTTGAAGTTTCCATCAAAACGTGCACTGATCCAGGTCAGGTGCCGCATTCCCATGACCGGGCCATGACGTTTGCACATGCCGCATAATGCTCTAATCTGTTGCAATGCAGAGCGACTCTAATTTTTTTGACGAGATGTACCAGGACACCGATGCGCCGCGTGCACCTTACCAGCGCTATCACGATTGGATCACGGCGGAAGATGCTGCCGGGTTGCGGCGCAAGTCGAGCGAGGCAGAGACGTTTTTTCGGCGCACCGGTATCACATTCAACGTTTACGGTGATGATGAGGCCGCTGAACGGTTGATCCCGTTCGACATGGTGCCGCGTATCATCTCGCCGCACGAATGGACCAGACTGGCCAAGGGCATCGAGCAACGCGTGCGGGCGATAAATGCATTTCTGCACGACATCTATCATCGCCAGGAAATCCTCCGGGCGGGCCGCATTCCGGTCGAGCTGGTTGCGCAGAACGAGGCGTTCCTGCCGAAGATGATCGGGGTGTCACCGCCCGGCGGCGTCTATACGCACATTGTCGGCGTGGACCTGGTTCGAACCGGAGCCGATGAGTTTTTTGTGCTGGAGGACAATGCCCGAACGCCGTCCGGGGTGTCCTACATGCTGGAAAACCGCGAAACCATGCTGCAGATGTTCCCCGAGCTGTTCAGTCTCAACAAGGTGGTATCGGTCAGCAATTATCCTCAGGACCTGCGCCGCTCCCTGGCCGCCAGCGCCCCGAGTGACTGTGACGGGGAGCCCGTCGTTGCGGTGCTGACACCGGGCATCCACAACTCGGCCTATTTCGAGCATTCTTTCCTGGCCGACCAGATGGGCGTGGAACTGGCCGAGGGCCATGACTTGCGAATTGTCGATGGGCGCATCGCCATGCGCACGACACGCGGCTACACGCCCATTGATGTGCTGTACCGGCGTGTCGATGATGATTTCCTCGACCCGCTCAACTTCAATCCGGAATCGATGCTGGGCGTGCCGGGCATCATGGATGTCTACCGGGCCGGCAAGATCACGCTGGCCAATGCACCGGGCACCGGCATCTGCGACGACAAGGCGATCTATTCCTACATGCCCGATATCGTGGAGTTCTACACTGGCGAGAAGGCGCTGTTGAACAATGTGCCGACATGGCGGTGCTCGGAACCTGAATCGCTGGCCTACGTCCGCGAGCACCTTAGCGAACTGGTCGTGAAAGAGGTGCACGGGTCGGGTGGCTACGGCATGCTGGTCGGGCCGGCCGCCAGCAAGAAAGAGCTCGCTGCGTTTTCGGCCAAGCTTGCAAGCAATCCGTCAAACTACATTGCCCAGCCGACACTGGCTCTGTCCACGGTGCCCATTCTCACCCGCCAGGGACTGGCGCCGCGCCATGTCGATCTGCGGCCGTTTGTGCTGGTCTCGCCGCAAGGCATCAGGATCACCCCTGGCGGTCTGACACGGGTTGCGCTCAAGAAGGGCTCCCTGGTCGTCAATTCCAGCCAGGGCGGCGGCACAAAAGACACCTGGGTTCTGGAGGCGTAGCGGGCATGCTTGGCAAAACCGCGGGCGGATTGTTCTGGATGTTCCGCCGCCTGGAAAGGACTGAGAACACCGCCAGACTGGTCGATGCCGGCGTCCGTATTGCGCTCACTCGCTCCTCGGCAGGACCCGATGATTGGAAATCGATTGTCACGGCCGCCGGCGTCGGCGATGCCTTCGAAACCCGGCATGGCCAACAATATGAGGCCAGCACCGTCGTTGACTTCCTGTTGCGCGACCCGGCCAACCCATCGAGCGTCAGGTCTTCCATCGAAATGGCACGAACCAATGCTCGCCTGGTGCGCACGGCGCTCACGCGCGAGGTTTGGGAAGCCACCAATGAATGCTGGATGACGCTGGACAAGGCATTGTCAGACCCGGTTCGCGAACGCGATCTGCCCTCGATCCTGGGCACCATCCGCCAGCAAAGTGCATTGGTGCGCGGAGCGCTGCACGGTACCATGCTGCGCAATGATATTTACGATTTTGCCCGTATCGGCACATTCCTCGAGCGCGGCGACAGCACTGCGCGGATTCTCAATGTGAAATACTATGTGCTGCTGCCGTCGGTGTCCTTCGTCGGCAGCTCGCTCGATAATGTGCAGTGGGAAACGATCCTGCGTTCGGTTTCGGCACACCGCGCCTACCGCTGGCTGAACGGCGCTGATTTCAATCCCAAGGGCATCGCCGACTTTCTCATTCTCGACCGTAGGATGCCGCGTTCACTGGCTTTCTGCGCGGCCAAGATCGCCGACAACCTCGGCTATCTTGCCGACGACTACGGCCTTCGCCATCCCTGCCATGACATGGCCGAGGCAATGCGCAATTGCCTGCGCGGCCACACAATCGATTCGATCATGGAAGACGGCCTCCACGAATTCATCGAGACCTTCATACGCGACAACAATGCGCTCGGCAGCGAGGTCGAACGCAATTACAGGTTCAACGGCTGACACCATGTATCTGAGCATCAACCATACCACCCGGTACGACTACGACGCGCCCGTCCAGTACGCGATGCAGCAGGTGCGCCTGACGCCCAAAGTGCGCCCGTCCCAGAAGGTCTTGAACTGGCAAATCGACATCGATGGCGGGCATCAGGAGCTGCAGTTCGAGGACCAGCACAGAAACACCGTCCTGCTCGTCGGCTTCGAGGCCGGCCGGCAGGACATCACCATAACCTGTACCGGAGAGGTGGAGACAACGGACACCAACGGTATCGTCGGCGAACAGCGCGGCTTTGCGCCTTTATGGTATTTTCGGCGGACAACCGATCTCACGCTTCCCGGCCCGAACGTCGACAGGCTGACGAGTGAGATTGACCTGTCAGCCGACAACACCCTGGGCACGTTGCATGCCCTGTCACAGGCGATCAGCGCCCGGGTCAGCTACCAGGCCGGCATGACCAATGTCGGCACAACCGCCGAGCGCGCGCTTGAGACCGGCAAGGGTGTCTGCCAGGACCATGTTCATGTTTTCCTGAGCGCCGCCCGCCATTTGGGCATTCCCGCCAGATACGTCAGCGGGTATCTGATGATGAACGACCGGGTTGACCAGGACGCGACACACGCCTGGGCCGAAGCTTATGTCGATGACCTGGGATGGGTCGGGTTCGATGTCTCAAACGCAATCTCGCCCGATGAGCGCTACGTGTGTGCAGCGACCGGCCTCGATTACGCCGAGGCGGCGCCGGTTTCGGGTATGCGCCATGGCGACAGTGGAGAAACCCTTTGCGTGAGCGTGCAAGTTCAGCAATAAGCTGGGCAAATTCATTCCGGTGGTAAATTGATGACCTATTGTGTTGGCTTGAAATTGAATGACGGCCTTGTGTTCATGTCCGACACGTTGACCAATGCCGGTGTCGACAATGTCGCCAAGTTCAAGAAGATGTTCACCTGGGTCAACGAGGGCGAGCGGGTCATTACCTTGATGACCGCCGGCAATCTGGCGACCACCCAGGCCGTTGCGGGCATTCTCGATGAACGCACCAAGACGCCGGCCGAGCGCAACCCGTCGATACTGGAAGCACCGTCGATGTTCCAGGTCGCCCGGCTGGTCGGCGAGACTCTGCGCGACGTGATCTCACCGCATGATGGCGAAGGCCAGGCGGCCGATGCGTTCAGCGCCAGCATCATTGTCGGTGGCCAGATTGGCGGCAGCGAGCCACGGCTGTTCCTGGTTTATCCAGAAGGCAATTTTATCGAGGCGTCGAACGACACTCCGTTTTTCCAGATCGGCGAGACCAAATACGGCCGCCCGATACTGGTGCGAGCCTACGATCCTGGCATGAGCTTTGAAGATGCCGTCAAACTGCTCATGGTGTCTTTTGACTCCACAGTCAAAGCCAACCTGTCGGTCGGCCCGCCGTTCGATCTGCAGATCTATGAAAAGGACGCCTTGAAGGTTGGCCGAGAAAAGCGGATCGAAGAAGCCGATCCCTATTTTCAGCAGATCTCATCGGGATGGGGCGAAGCGCTAAGACAGGCTTTTGCGTCGCTGCCCGGCTTCAAGTTTTGAGGGCAGATGAGCTGAATTCATCGGTTCAATGCGAACGTTTCGGCTGAGAACGTTTGCTCCCAGGGGTACGTCGGACTCAATTGAAAACGAAATATCGAAACTCTGGATTGAAGAGAATGAGATGACAGAATCAACCCGGGAACGCGCCTCTTCAAATCCCCACGATGTCCTTGGCGGCTCTTTGGAGCTCCCATGCGGCGCGGTTCTGAAAAATAGAATAGCAAAATCGGCCATGTCGGATTCGCTTGGCGACGGCCAAGGCAATGCGACCGAGGCGCAGGTGCGGCTTTACGAAAGATGGGCCGATGGCGGAGCCGCCGTGTCCATGATCGGTGAGGTGCAAGGCGACCCGCGTTATCCCGAAAAGCCGGGAAATCTGGTGTTCGGACCGCATAGCGACCGGCGCGCTTTACAGTCGCTGGTCAGCCGCGCCGTGATCGAGGGGGCTCATCTGTGGCCGCAACTGGGTCATGCCGGTGCTCTTTCGCATCTGCCGATCAGCCGGCCTGTCGGGCCTTCTCAACTGGACCTTCATGGGCTTCACTGCACAGCCATGTCGATTGAAGACATCGAGGACCTCCGCGGCATGTACGCAAGAACCGCAGCCTTTGCAAAAGATGCCGGATTTACCGGCGTTCATGTTCATGCCGGACACGGCTTCCTGCTCAGTCAGTTTCTATCGCCATTGTTCAACCGCCGGAGTGATGCGTACGGCGGCTCAATCGAAGCACGATCCCAAATCGTCCTGAAGGTCATTGACGAGGTGCGGCGCGCCGTGGGCCCATCGTTTCCTGTCGGCATCAGGATCAACGCGACGGACAAACTGGAAGGTGGATTGACGGAGGATGACGCTTTGGAGGTGGTGCGCCTTCTCGACCAGACCACCATCGATCTGATCGACATCAGTGGCGGAACCTACTTCCCGGGAGCCAAGGCAAGCTCTGACGGTGTATCGGATGCCGGGCCATACTTTCTTGATGTTGCGCGCCGCGCAAAACGGGCAACCGATGTACCGCTCATGTTGACGGGAGGGTTCACAAGACGCGAGCAAGCGGTGGACGCCGTGGAGAGTGGCGCTGTCGATATGGTAAGCTTGGCGCGGGCCATGGTTCTCAATCCCCGGCTTGCACGAGCCTGGTTGAGCGCGGAAGGCGGCGACCCCGAATTCCCGTTGTTCGATGCGCCGCCGCGAGGCGGAGTGACGGCGTGGTACTCCATGCGGCTGACAGCGCTTGGAGAGGACCGCGAGGACACGTTCACGCTCGATCCTCAGTCTGCTTTGGACATCTATGAAGAACGCGATGCTGAACGCTGCATCAAATGGCGAAAGACGTTTCCCGCCACACCAGACCTGAACGCTTGGGGCGCTTTGGGCTTGATGTAAATTGGCACCCGAAGTCAGAGCAGTCCGAACTCACGGTTCGAGTTTGCCCAGCCGGTCCACCAACAATTCTACGTCTTCAGCGGTGTGGTAGAGCCCGAAACCGGCGCGCAGGCGGTCGCCGCGGTGGTCGAATTCGATGCCGGCCCGGCGCAGGCGCTCAAACAGCTCGCCGGCCCTTGCATCGACAAAGGTCAGGAAGTTTCCGGCCGCCATCCGGTCCGGCTGGACAAGAAGCGTTGATGACTGAACCGGGCTAGACGGCCTGCCGGCAAGGCCTTTCAAGAACAGATCCTGCAGGGCGCGGGCATGGCCGTGGATGGTGCGCGCATCCAGGTGATTGGCGGCCAGCCAGCCAAGGCTTGCCTGCATCCGGTAGAGCCCGGATGGATCGAACGTTGCGCCCATGAACCGCCAGCCGGCCGGATCATAGTCGACGCCTTCCTGCCTGCCGGCAAGGTTGCCGAAGCCGGCGTACCAGCCGGTGTTGCGCGGCCTTGGCGCAACGCCGGGCGGGCAGTGCATGAAGCAGGCGCCCTCACCGGCCATGGCGTATTTGTAGCCGCCGGCCAGGTAGAATATGCGATCGGCGATATTTGCCAGATCGGTCGGCCGCGCCAGGAAGCCGTGATAGCCGTCGACCACGACGATGGCGCCGCGCCCGGCGACCTCGTCAACCAGCTCATCAAGCCGGTCTATGGCAAACCCGGAGCTGAAGAAGACCTGGCTGAAATAGATCAGATCGAACCCCGGCGCGGCGCGGCCCGCATCGGCAAAGCGCTCGGCAAAACTAGTGAACGGCTCGGCGGGAATGGTCGTTACCCCGACCAGCCCGTCTTCGGCGAGCCGGGCTGACTGGCGGGCAAAGGAATGAAACTCGCTGTCACTGGTCAGGATGCGGGCCGGCCGGTCCGGCGGCAGGCATGACAGAATTCGGCTGACCAGCTCATGGGTGTTCGGCGCCGGCACCAGGGTTTTGGGATCGGGCAGATTGAGGTGGCGGGCAATCTCCGCGCTGACATCGCCCCACACGCTGCCCAAAATATGCTCCCACTTTCGATCGGACAATTCGGCCGCCTCGTCCCAATAACGCAGGTGGGCATCGCGGGTGACATCGGGCCAGAAATGGTGGCTGTGGGCGGCGAAGTGCAGGCGGTCCTTGTGGCGCGACCGGAACCGCGAAAATTCACCGGCCAGGTCGAGCGGCAGTTTATGGATTTGTTGTGGCATGATGTATCGTCACCACACTGTTACAGCTGACACTCAACCGCAAGAGGCCGATATGGATGAACCTGCAAAGTCTAGCCGCGTTGAAGACGGCATGCATCTGGATTTTTCAAAACGCATGTCGTACGGCGATTATCTTCGCCTCGATGCGCTCTTGAGCGCGCAGGCGCCGCTGAGCGATGAGCACGATGAAATGATGTTCATCGTGGTTCACCATGTCCAGGAGCTGTGGATACGCCTGTCGATCCACGAGATCAGGTTTGCCATGCAGTCGCTTGCCGCCGACCGGTCGGGCCTTGCGTTCAAGGCGCTGGACCGGGTGTCGCGGGTCCAGGAGCAGCTGGTCAGTGCCTGGGATGTTCTGTCGACAATGACGCCGGCGGACTATCTGACGTTCCGCGACCGCCTGGAGGGCGCATCGGGGTTTCAGTCGCACCAGTACCGGCTGATGGAGATTCTGCTCGGCGCGCGCGACGACAAGGCGCTGTTGCCACACCAACACAAGAAAGACGCCTATCAGGACCTGTTGCAGGCCTTCAACGGCGCCAGCATCTATGATGAAGCGATCGCCTTTCTGGCCCGGCAGGGGTTCGCCGTGCCCGATGCGCTGCTCAAAAGGGATTATTCGGTCCAGCACCGCTATAACGATGCCTTGTCCGATATCTGGCTGGAGGTCTACCGCGCGCCGGAGCGCCATTTTGCCGCCTACCAGCTGGCCGAGGAACTGGTCGATGTGGAAGACTGGTTCCAGCAATGGCGCTTCCGGCACATGAACACCGTCCAGCGCATCATCGGCAGCAAGCCGGGCACCGGCGGCTCATCCGGCGTCGGTTACCTGAAAAAGGCGCTCGATCGCACCTTCTTCCCCGAGCTGTGGGACGTCAGAACACGGCTTTAGGGTCCGTACTCCGGACCCTAGTGGCCAGGCTGCGCCGATAATTGCTATGATGGCGACTTCGGCAGTCGGGGAGTAGCAATATGGCCACGAAATTCGACGCGATTATCATCGGCACAGGTCAGGCCGGCCCAGCGCTGGCGCAACGGATGACGCGAGCCGGGCTCAAGACGGCGATCATCGAAAGGAAGCTGTTCGGCGGCACCTGTGTCAATGTCGGCTGCATCCCGACAAAGGCCCTGGTTGCCAGCGCCAGGGCGGCGCATATGGCGCATCGCGGCGCCGATTTCGGGGTCGCCATCGACGGGCCAGTCACAGTTGACATGAGCCAAGTCAAGGCCCGCAAGGACGCGATCGTGAAACAGTCCAATACCGGGGTCACCAACTGGCTCAAGACCATGGACAACCTGACGGTCTATGAGGGACATGCCCGGCTGGAGAGCGCCAGCACGGTCAGCGTCAACGGTGATCTCCTGGAGGCCGGCAAGATCATCATCAATACCGGCGGCCGGCCGGTGGTGCCCGACATGCCGGGCATTGACGATGTCGAGCACATGACCAGTTCGGGCATCATGGATGTCGATTTTCTGCCCGATCACCTGATCATCATCGGCGGCAGCTATATCGGGCTTGAGTTTGCCCAGATGTACCGGCGCTTCGGCAGCCAGGTCACCGTGGTCGAGATGGCGCCGAAACTGATCGGCCGGGAAGACGATGACGTCTCGGCCACGGTTCAGGAGATCCTGGAGGCCGAGGGCGTCGAGTTCCGGCTCAATGCCAACTGCATCGGCCTGGCACGGCAAGACGGCCAGGTCGTCGTCACGGCGGCCTGCGAACCGGGCTCTGAGGACACCGTGGGCTCGCATGTGCTCATGGCCGTCGGGCGCAGACCGAACACCGATGATCTCGGGCTCGAGGCGGCCGGCGTCGAGACCGATGCGCGCGGCTACATTGTGGTTGACGACGCGCTCGCCACCAACGTGCCGGGCATATGGGCGCTGGGCGATGTCAACGGGCAAGGCGCCTTCACCCATACGTCTTACAATGACTATGAAATTCTCGCCGCCAACATGTTCGATGATGATGCCAGGCGGGTGTCCGACCGGATCATGACCTATGGCCTTTTCATCGACCCGCCGCTCGGCCGGATCGGCATGACCGAAACCCAGGTGCGCCAGTCGGGCCGCGAGGCGCTGATCGGCAAGATGATGATGGCGCGGGTCGGGCGGGCCCGCGAGCGCAGCGAGACGCAAGGCTTCATGAAGGTTCTGATCGATGCGAAGAGCGAGAAAATCCTTGGCGCGGCAATCCTCGGCATCGGCGGCGATGAGGTGATCCACGCGCTGACGGATGTCATGTATGCCAATGCCTCCCACAAGGTGATCCAGCGGGCAACGCACATCCATCCGACTGTTTCAGAGCTGCTGCCGACCCTGCTGGGGGATCTGCAACCGCTCTAAAGCCGGGACATGCCTCGCGCAAGATACCGCTGATACCACGCTAAAGCGCGTTGCGCTTGATTGAAGCCGCGTGCCGGCAATCTCGCCGGGCGGGCGCCTTTGCGGCCCCCGCACAACACCGCGACAAAAGAGGTGCGCCATGAAGATACAGACCAAACCGGTGCCAGATGAAACGATGGCTCCAGGCAATGAGGTGCAGCATCTGATCGATGCGATTGAAGACGCGCATAACCGGCTGCACCACCACAGACCGGCGGGCGAGGATCCAGAGCAACAAATTGCCCTGGGCGATATTGCCGACCACCTGATCCGGCTGCGGGCGGTGGCCAGGCACCATGAGCTGAAGTTCCTGACCTATCTGATCGAAATGGCCGCGATGGAAGCATTGCGGTTCGCATCGCCGCCGCAGGAGTGAAACTGCCTTTCACAGCCCACGGGACATTACGTTCAATCGATGATCAGCGGGCGTTTCAACAGGCGGGACCTGATGGCATCTTGTCCGGATTGCCCGGGGGCGGCCCCGCCGTCATTGCGGTTGCCAAAATGTGCAACGAACGCGCAGCCGGCGCGTGATCCGACACGCCAGGCGAGGCTGCAGATCGTCTGTGCCTGCGGTGTGCCCGCGATAAGCCAGAATTCTTGCGACAATTCTGCGGATCTGTCGATCTTGATCTGGACGCCGCCTTCGGACCGGTCGATGATTTTGCAAGGGTGCCGGGTACGGCCATCGGCCAGCAGGATGACAGCGTCCTCGTCGCTCGAGACACGCTCTGATTTGCGGTTGTGAGACTTCGGTAGTGAACGGGCCATGCGATAGCACTGTTGTGGATGTCGATTACGCACCCATAGATCGCATAAATTGGTTAATACATCCTATGCTGGTTAAGGCGTGGCATTCCGAGGCCTTCTCAACTCGCCCGAACTCTACAGAGCGGGGCCATCGCCATCAGTGTCGTCATCGCAAAACTGGGCGATGATTTCACAGCCGACGTGCGAGCCGACACGCCAGGCGACGTGGCACACGGCATGGACCTTCGGTGTGCCGGTGACAATCCGGAACTCGTCGGGCAATTGCACCGTTCTGTCGACCAGGATCTGGACGCCGCCTTCGGACCGGTCGATGATTTTGCAGGGGTGCCGGGTACGGCCATCGGCCAGCAGGATGACAGCATCCTCA
>JABDJG010000014.1 GCA_013002595.1 Hyphomicrobiales bacterium
CCGGGCGCACGATGCCCATCGACCAGCTTTCAAGGGTCATGATCTGAAACAGAGTGTAGGCAGATTCACCAATCGAGCCGAACCATTGCGGGAAGTCGGCCGCAAACAACTTGGTTGAGATGACCGCAAAGACATAAAAGATCAGAAACAACAACAGTACGATCGAGCCCATGCCGGGCAGGGCGGCAAGCAGGCCAGTGACCACCCGGCGCATCGACTTTACGGTCGAGACAAGGCGCAATACACGCAGGATGCGGAAGGCACGCAATACCGACAAGGGACCGGTTGCCGGGATCAGGGCGATGGCGACAACGGCAAAATCGAAGATGCGCCAGGGATCGCGCCAAAAACCTTTGAAATCCGCGAACAAACGCATGGCAATCTCGAAAACGAACAGGGCCAGAATGGCGCGGTCGAGAATGCCGAGCAAAGGACCGAAGGCGGCCATGGCGGCCGGGCTGGTCTCAAGCCCGAGCGTGATGGCATTGATAATGATGAGCGCCAGAACAGCGCGCTCGAAGCCGGGTCTTGCAAGGATAGTCTGCAACTGGTCGCGAATCATCAGAACGGGTTCCGGAATTGGAGAAGTTGGCGTGCACCTGTCTGGCGCGCGATCCTCAAAGCGTCAATATGCTAACGCGGCGGCAAAGTGTCTAGGCTGAGTTAGCTATTTCAGTGTTTGACAATTGGCGGTGCTGGCAGTAGAAGCCGCAACCAGCAGCGTCGCCGTTTGGGGCGCTGTTTATCTGCTTGCCCGCGGACCTTTGCTTTCATTGCGTGGAGCGTGGTCCTGTCGCCTGGGAAACCGGGTCAGGAGGGCGAGCTTCATATTCGAGACGTCCAGCGGGATTTCCCCCGCGATTTTTGATTTTACGACTTTGGAGACCAAGATGAGCAAACGCGCAAGCGCTAAGTACAAAATCGACCGCCGTATGGGCGAAAACATCTGGGGCCGGCCGAAAAGCCCGGTCAACCGGCGTGAATATGGCCCTGGCCAGCACGGACAGCGCCGCAAGGGCAAGCTGTCTGACTTTGGTGTGCAGCTGCGCGCAAAGCAGAAGCTGAAAGGCTATTACGGCAACATCACCGAAAAGCAATTCCGCGGAATCTATTCGGAGGCTTCGCGCCTTAAGGGCAATACGGCTGAGAACCTGATCGGGCTTTTGGAGCGGCGCCTTGATGCGCTCATCTACCGGGCAAAACTGGTGCCGACCGTATTTGCCGCACGTCAGTTCGTCAGTCATGGCCATGTCAAGGTCAACGGCCGCCGGGTAACGATCCCGAGTTACCGGCTGAAAATCGATGATGTGGTTGAAGTCCGCGAGAAATCCCGTGAGATGGGCCTGGTGCTGGAAGCACTGCAGTCGCCTGAGCGCGATGTGCCGGATTATGTTGAATTCGATATGAAGAAAATGAGCGCCAAGCTGGTGCGGGTGCCGGCGCTTGCCGACGTCCCGTATCCGGTTACCATGGAGCCGAACCTGGTCATCGAGTTTTACTCAAGCTGATCAGACAAAAAGTCGACTTTCAAAAGCCCCGGTCTTGCGCCGGGGCTTTTTTGTTGAATTTAGTTCAACTGCCACTCGGTATCGATCATGCGCAGTTCCGCCGGGCCTATGATGGATTTGTGGGCGACACGGACCGAAGACAGCGGGCCATCCAGGTTGTGGGACCAGAAATCGAGGAACTTGATCAAACGGGGAAAGCGCGGTGCCTGGTCGTATTCCTGCCAGATGAAACTTTGCAACAAATGGCGGTGATCGGGCATGTGATACAAGATCTCCGCGGTGGTCAAACTCCAACCGGCCAACTGACGCTCTAACTGTGATTGCTGCATTTGTTGTTTCTCCTATTCAAGAATCTGGCGACATTCTCCTTGGCCTCGGTGCGCCGTTATGGCGACCTGTTTGTGCGGACATTGTGCCGGTTGTAATCTGAACAAATAATGAATATGAAAATCAACAGGTTAGCAGCCGACCAATCAAAGTGCTGCTGGCTGTTGAAATTTGCTCGTGACCTGACTAAATAATGCGCGGTTCTTGATCTCGCCGCTGGCGGGACGTTCGAGGAACGTCTTTGGTTTGGTTTGACGTTAGAGGGTCGGATGTCTGATCTGCTCGTTCTTGAGGGCTTGCGTAAACAATTTGGTGATTTCACCGCCGTCGATGGCATTTCGCTGCAGGTCGGCGTTGGTGAGGTGCTTGGATTTCTCGGGCCTAATGGTGCCGGAAAATCGACGACGATGAAGATGGCAGCAGGGTTTTTGGAACCCGATGCCGGGCATGCCACGATCTGCGGGCATGATATCGGAAATGCGCCGAAAGCTGCCAAAAAGATGCTCGGTTATCTACCCGAAGGGGCGCCAGCGTATGGTGAGATGCGGGTTGGCACTTTCCTGAGCTTTTGCGCCGATGTGCGCGGGCTGAGCGGGGCCGAACAGCAAAAGGCCATTGATCTCGCCATGGCCCGCACCGGCCTGGAGCCGGTCGCCGACCAGGTGATCGATACGCTGTCGAAAGGTTTCAGGCGCCGCGTCGGGCTTGCCCAGGCGATCCTGCATGAACCCAAGGTCTTGATCCTTGATGAGCCGACCGACGGGCTCGACCCCAACCAGAAGCATCACGTGCGTGAATTGATAAAGGAACTCTCGGCAGACCGGGCCATCATCATATCGACCCATATTCTGGAAGAGGTTGATGCGGTGTGCTCACGCGCGATCATCATCGACAAGGGCAAGGTGGTGGCCGACGGCACCGCAGATGAACTGCGCAAGCAGATGCCGGGCCGCAGAAAGAGCAACCTGGACGATGTATTCCGGCATTTCACCTCGCTTGAGGAGGCCGCGGCATGAGTACAGTCCTTGCGATCGCCAAACGAGAGCTGAAATCGTATTTCGCGACACCGATTGCGGCGGTGTTTCTGGTCGTTTTTGTCGTCCTGTGCGGTGTGTTCACGTTTCAGGTCGGCCGGCTGTTCGATCGCGGCGTTGCCGATTTGGCCCCCTTTTTCAACTACCTGCCGTGGTTGTTTCTGATCTTGATTCCGGCTGTCGCCATGCGGTTGTGGGCCGAAGAGCGCAAATCGGGGACGATTGAGCTGTTGATGACGTTACCGGTCTCACCGGGTGAAGCTGTGACCGGCAAATGGCTGGCCGGAACGCTGTTCGTTGCCCTGGCGCTGGTTCTGACATTCCCGATGTGGATTACGGTCAACATCTTGGGCGATCCCGACAACGGTGTCATCCTTGCCAATTATATCGCGGCGCTGGCGCTGGCTTCCGTTTTTCTGGCGCTTGGCGGTTGCGCATCGGCCTTTACCCGCAACCAGGTGGTGGCGCTGGTGCTGTCGGTTGTCGGCTGTTTCATCCTTTTGACCGCCGGTATGCCGCTGGTGCTTGATGCGATCTCTGGCTATGTGCCGACCGCGATCATCGATGCCGTGCGTTCGATCAGTGCGCTATCGCACTTCACCAGTATCGCGCGCGGTGTTCTGTTAGTGCCTGATCTTGTCTGGGTGGTCTCGATGGTCGTGTTCTGGCTGTTTGCAACAGTTGCCGTGATTTCCCTGAAGAAGGCGGACTGACATGGATTGGTTGACAAAACTGAGCCTGCGCCAGCTGACCTGGGCGGCGGTTGTTCTGGCGGCAGTGATTGTGGCATCACTCAACATGTTGACGAGCCAGACCTTGAGGGCCTGGCGCGCCGATCTGACCGAGAGCAAACTGTTCACGATTTCCAACGCGACAAGAACCGTGCTGAGCGGGCTGAAAGAACCGGTTGCCGTCAAGTTCTACTTCTCGCGATCGCTTGGCGATCAGGCGCCGCAATATGGCGCACACGGCGAGCGGGTGCGCGGGTTGCTGCAGCTTTATGAGGATCTGGCCGGCGGTAATCTGAAGGTCGAGTTCATTGACCCGCAACCGCTGTCCGATGCTGAAGACCGGGCGGTAGCAGCGGGCCTGCGCGGTGTGCCTCTCGGGGCGGGCGCCGGGACCGGGTATCTTGGCATTGTCGGTACCAACAGCACCGACAACCTGCAGACCATCACGTTCCTGACGATCGAGCGGCAGGAGTTTCTGGAATATGATCTCACCAAGCTCATTCATCAACTGAGCGATCCGGCCCGCAAGAAGGTTGGCCTGATCACGACGCTCGGGATTGCCGGCGGGGTCGATCCGCAGCGTGGGCGAATTCCGGCCTGGATGGTGCATCGCCAGATGAGCGAATTCTTCGATGTCGAGCCGATCAACCCGGCCGGCTCCAGTCTGCCCGACGACATCGATGTGCTGATGCTGGCAGCGCCGGGCAAACTGTCTGCCGGCCTGGTATACGCGATCGATCAGTTTGCCCTTGCCGGCAAGCCGGTGGTGGCGTTTCTCGACGTGTTTCCCGAGACATCGCCACAAAAACTTGCCCAGCTCGAAGAAGGCGAGCCGATCCACGATCTGCTCAACGCCTGGGGCGTCAAGCTGACGACCGACAAGGTGGTCGGTGATGTGCGAAATGCACGCCGGGTGCAATTCAATTCCGGCGGTCAGCCGCAGGTTGCCGGCTATGTGGTGTGGCTCGACATGGGCCGCGATAGCCTTGATGCGGATAATGCGCTGTTCTCCAGCATCGAGCATCTGGTGATGGCCAGTCCGGCGGCAATTTCAAAGATTGATGGCGCGGCAACAACATTCCAGCCGCTGATCACCACATCCAGCGACGCCATGCTGATTGAGTCCAAGGAAATGCGCATCCCCGATCCGTTGCGGCTCATTCAGAACTACAAGCCCGGCGGAGAGCCGATTGTGCTGTCTGCCCGGGTGAGCGGCGATGCAAAGACCGCGTTCAAGGACGGGGCGCCGCCGCCTGAAAACAAAGATGGTGATGCAGCCAAGGCCGATGATGCCAAAGCGCAAGACCCGAAACAGCCGGCAAAGCATCTTGCCAGCGGCGCGATCAATGTCGTGCTGGTCGGTGATGCCGACATGCTGTTTGACAGTTTTTGGGCCGAGGCCCGCGAGATGCTCGGCCAACGGTTCATCGTGCCGCGGGCCAACAATGTCGACTTCCTGTTGAACGCACTGGAAAATGTCTCGGGCGGCGCCGTTTTGTCGGACTTGCGCGGACGCGGTGTCGAGCAGCGGCCGTTTACATTGGTCCAGGACATCCGCCAGCGTGCCGAAGCGCAATACCGTCAGCGTGAGCAGGCGCTCAATACCAAGCTGGAGGAAACCCAAAAGAAGCTGGAAGAGATCCAGTCGCGGGCGCAGGGCGGCAAGGTTATCCTGTCGGAGGAAGACAAAAAGTCGATCCTCGGTTTCCGCTCTGAGGTGATCGCGATCCGCAAGGACCTGCGTGAGGTGCAAAAGGACCTGCGCCGGGATATCGACAAGCTCGGTTTCTGGGTCAAAGCCATCAACATTGCCGGCATTCCGATGCTGATCGGACTGGCCGGTATCGGCGTCGCGATGGGCCGGCGCCGCAAGAGGGGACATTAACCATGACGCCTCGGTTGGTCATGTATCTGGGAATAGCCGCGCTTGTCAGCGCCGGTGCGGCGGGCGCTGTATGGCGGGCAGAGAACGTTCAACCGGCCGTTGCCGAAAGCGGTGACTGGCTGCTGCCAGGGTTGGTCGACAACGTAAATGCTGTCGCCGGCATTGCGGTGCAGGCCGGTGAAAAGTCCATCGAACTGAAGCGCAGCGAGGCCGGCTGGACGGTCGAGCCCAGCGGTTATCCGGTCAAGGACATAAAGTTGCGCGATGTGTTGGTCGGCCTTGTGCGCCTGACCAAGCTGGAGCCGCGCACGGCGGATGCCGGCAAGTATGAAATCTTGCAGGTCGAGGATGCCGCCAAACCAGGCGCCAAGGCGCGCCAGGTGACGCTCACGGATGACAAAGGGGCTGTTACCGGCAATGTGATCCTCGGCAAGGCGGCAACCGGCTTCACCACCGGCAGTGAAGAGGCGCAATATGTGCGGCTGGCCGATGACAAGCAGAGCTGGCTGGTGCGCGGCGCCGTTGGTGCAGGCGGCGAATTGAAGGACTGGGTCGATACCACGGTCATGCGGGTCAACACCGGCGAGGTCAAACAGGTCGAGTTCAGGCATTCAGATGGCGAAGTGTTGACGCTGACCAAGGACGGCAAGGACGACAAGGGCAATGACCGGTTCAAAGTCGAAGGCCTGCCGGAAGGGGTCAAGCCGGCCGATGAACGGACTGTTCGCTACGGTGCAACGGATCTGGCGAATGTCGAATTTACCGATGTGCGCAAGGCGACCGGTCAAGGCACGTCTGTCAGCGACGTCATGCTGGAGAGCGACAAGGGCCTCAAAGTGGCGTACCGCGTGATGGAGGAGAACGACCAGACATGGATCTCCGTAAAGGTCACCGAAAAGGGCAGTGATGCCGAGGCCGCCGAAAAGATCACAGCACGGGTAGATGGCTGGGAGTTCGCGTTGGCCGATTATAAAGCCAAGCAGTTCAAGAAACGATTATCTGATTTTCTGAACATGCAGGAGTGATTTGCGCTCCCTTACCGGGCTCGACATCCATCTGCTATGGTTAAACGCATTGCAGGCAGCAGGTGGTGACCGGTTGAAGTACTTTTGGATCATTCTGGCGATTGTGCTGTCTTGCATGCCGGCGCCGCGGTTGGCGATTGCTCAAGAGCGGGTCGATATCGAGCTGGTTCTGGCCGTCGATGCATCGGGTAGTGTCAATCCGCGGGAGTTCCAGCTGCAGCTGTCCGGCATCGCCAACGCATTTCGAGATGACTCGATTCAGCAGGCAATCGTTTCCGGCAGTCATCGGCGTATTGCGGCCTCCTTGCTGGTCTGGTCGGATGCCGCGTTCAACGTCTACAGCACCAAATGGTATATCCTGTCGGATGCCGCAAGCGCCGATCGCTTTGCCGAGGTCGTTGAAAGCTATCAAAAACGCTCGGGCGGCGGCACCGGGATCGGCAATGGCCTGGCCTATGCGGTGCGTTCGATTGCCGCCAACGGCATCGAGGGCACCCGGCGCATTGTCGATGTCTCAGGCGATGGGCCGGAGACCACGCCGTGGTTCAGAAAGGGCATTGTCCTGCCCCAGGCACGGGCGCTGGCACAGCGCGACGGGATCATGGTCAACGGACTGGCGATCCTCAATGATTTTCCCGAGCTGGATACCTGGTACCGGGAGAATGTGAAATCAGGGCCGGGCAGTTTTGTGATGCGGGCAGCCAATTATGAGGATTTTGCCGTCGCGATCCGCGAAAAACTGTGGCGCGAGATTACCGTGATCGTCAGCGACAACGGATCGGCCGTGTCATCCAAATTCGCGTTGAAATGATTGTTGCCGTTGTATTTACTGGGCCGGCGTGGCGGCGAATTTCGGTGACAGGGTTTCCCTTATCGGCCAGTGGACGATGGCCGATGCAACCCCGAAGAAGATCGCTGAATACCAGATCATGTCATAGTTGCCGTACTGGTCGTAAAACCGGCCGCCCAGCCAGACGCCCAGGAACGAGCCGACCTGATGGCTGACGAATACAAAGCCATACAGCATTGCCATGTAGCGGGTGCCGAACATCACCGTGACCAAGCCGATCGTCAGCGGAATAGTCGACAGCCACAACAGACCCATCGCGGCGGCGAAAATGAGAACGCTGGCAGCAGAGATCGGTACGGATATGAAGATCGCGATTACGATGGCTCGCGCTATGTAAATGAAACTCAGGCCAAAACGTTTGGAGTATCTGCCGCCAAAAATGCCGGCGGAGTAAGCACCGATGATGTTGAAGAAGCCGATCATTGCGATTGACCATGCACCAAGGCCGGGATCCAGCCCGAGGTCCTCGATGTAAGCCGGCAAATGGACCGCGATGAATGCCACGTGGAATCCACAAACGAAAAAGCCGAACACCAGCAAAACAAAACTGCCGTGGCTGAATGCGAGTTTGACGACCTCCGGCAACGGAAATTCCGGCTCGTCTTCCACCGCCTTTTGATGCTTGCCGCCAGCTTCGGCAGCTTTGAAAGGCAGAACCAGAGGAATAATCAGCGCCACAAAGACGGCCAGCAGGAACAATGCTGTCTGCCAGCCGAATGCCGAAATGAAAGCATGCCCGAGCGGGGCAAAGACCAATTGGCCGGCCGATGTTGCAGCCGTTGCCATGCCAAAGGCCCATGACCGCTTTTCTGCCGGCACCAGGCGGGCAAAGGCCGGCATGATGATGGAGAACGATGTGGCGGCGATACCCATCCCCATAAGTACGCCGGCGCCGATATTCAGCATCAGTGCCGTTTCGCTCAGCGCCATGATGATAACGCCGGCGCCATAGACCAGCGTGCCGAAGACCACGACCCGGACCGATCCCAACTTGTCGGCAAAGGCACCGGCAATTGGCTGCACCATGCCCCAGGCGAGATTCTGGATGGCAAAGGCCATGCCGAAAATTTCGCGGTTCCAGCCGTTCGCTTCGATCATGGGAACGGCAAACAGGCCACCGGTTGATCGCACACCGAACGCAATCATGGCGATTAGGCAGCCGAGCGCGATTATCAGAGACGGCGAGAAGGTGCGGGCGGTGGTGTCGGTCATGCGATGTTAGAGATAGTTGAAATATGTCTGGACACTAGCTTGCCGCGATGTGGCTCGGCAATGGAGGATCCGTGCAAATGCCGCATGGCAGAACTGCACGATAAAAGTGGAATGCCTGCCGGCCCCAGAGATTTTGCACCTAAAAGTTATGTCAATTCGATCAAATTGACTGGAGTTATTGACCGGGAATTAGGTGGTTGGCCGTAAGATGCACCTCAACGGCGGCTCTGCACACATTCGTGCCAAGATGGGCTCGAATAGGTGCAAATGAATCTCGACTCAAAATTATTCAGCAAGAACAGTTACGAGCTGGCTTCCGCGCTGGCGGCGTTTGAAAAGTTCCAGAAGGTCGAGCTGGTTCAAACGAACCCAGCCGATGCAGAATGGGCTGCGTCGACCCGTGAGCTGTTCTGCGAACTCGTCGGTGTTGGGCTGGGCAATCTGTACAACAAGATCCCGTTGCCATCGGCCTTGTTCGACATGTCGATGATCAAGATGATACTTGAAGGCCTTGATGACGCCGAGGCGACATTGCTTGTCGATCGTACCGAAGAATGGCTGCGTTATGAGGGATTGGTGCGGATTCTGGCCGGACAGCGCAACGAATATGTGATGACCAGCCGCGCCATATCAGTGCTCAGCGTGACCACACCGGAAGGCAGTCTCGGTATGCAGCTTACGCAAGCATGTGCGTGCTATGCCCGCAATTACCGCGCGCCTGAGCTGCGTATTGCTGTCAGACGTCTTGTCACGACAATTCTGGCCGCTCTGAGCACCTGAACCGCTGACCGGGCATAACGCCGGTCGTCGAATCAGGCCTCTTCGGCAATCAGGCCTTTTTCAGCAATCGTGGTTTTGAGTTCACCGGACTGGAACATTTCGGTGACGATATCGCAGCCGCCGACGAACTCACCCTTGACATAGAGCTGGGGAACGGTCGGCCAGTCGGAATAATCCTTGATGCCCTGGCGCAGCACATCGGATTCCAGCACATTCACGCCGGAATAGGGCACCTGCAGATAATCGAGCATCTGAGTGACACGGCCCGAAAAGCCGCATTGTGGCTGTTCCGGGGTGCCTTTCATGAACAGCACCACATCGTTGGTTTTTACAACGTTATCAATCCAGTCGCGAACTTCGCTCATGTCGTTTTATTCCTTTTCAGTCGTGTCGGTGACCGGCCCCTAAGGGGCACTGGTCTGAAGTGCCAGGGCGTGCAGTTCACCGCCCATCTTTCCTTTGAGCGCCTTATACACCATCTGGTGCTGCTGAACACGCGATTTGCCCTCAAAGGCCGATGAGGTGATGTTGGCCGCATAATGGTCGCCATCGCCGGCAAGATCACGAATTTCGATAACCGCGTCCGGCAGTGCTTGCTTTATCAGGTCTTCGATCACGTGTGCTTGCATCGGCATGAGCGGGGCCTCCCATGTTGAAAAATCTGTGTCAGCCTATTTTGGCACGGTTCAGGGCTGGCCGTCCATAAATGCCGGCAACCAACTTTCATGGGCCTGTCTCAGCATCGTGAGCGATATGGTGGCATGACCCTGGATAGTCAATCCGGTGCCGGTCACTGTGCCAATATTTTGGGCCGGAATCTTGTGACCCTGGGCCTGCTTGATGAGGGCAACGGCCTTGCTGGGCTGGCAGGTGACGACATAGCGGGCCTGATCTTCCGCAAACAGAGGAACATAGCCATCGCCGGCGGGCAGTTCGATCTTGGCCCCCTTGTCCGATGCCAGGCACATCTCGGCAAGGGCGGCAACAAGCCCGCCGTCGGAGATGTCATGGGCAGCGGTAATCGCGCCTTCATGGATCATCTGGCGAATGAAATCGCCGTGCAGGCGTTCTTTGGCCAGATCAACCGGCGGTGGAGCGCCTTTTTCGATGCCGTGCACCTCGCGCAGGTACATCGACTGGCCAAGATGGCTGCCATGCCCGCCAATCAGCAGGATCTTGTGGCCCTCTGCCTTGAAGTCAAGCGAGCAGCGCTTTGAGATGTCTTTGAGCAGGCCAACACCGCCGATCGCCGGGGTCGGCAGGATCGCCTTGCCGTTGGTTTCGTTGTAGAGCGACACATTGCCCGAAACGACAGGAAAGTCGAGCGCCCGGCATGCTGCGCCAATGCCATCGACGGCTTTGACAAATGTGCCCATGATGTCCGGGCGCTCCGGATTTCCAAAGTTGAGGTTGTCGGTGATGGCCAGGGGTTCGGCGCCGACGCATGTGAGATTGCGCCAGCATTCGGCAACGGCCTGTTTGCCGCCTTCCAGCGGGTCCGCCTCGACATAGCGCGGCGTCACATCGGTGCATGCGGCAAGTGCCTTTTGCGTGCCGTCGATGCGGATGACGGCGGCATCGCCGCCCGGGCCGCTGGCGGTATTGGACTGGATCAGGTGATCGTATTGCTGCCAGACCCATTCCTTGGAGCACATGTCCGGAGCGCCAAGAACGGTCAGGATGGCCTGCGTCAGATCTTCGGGAGCAGGGGCTTTGACCGGTTCCGGCTTCGCCGGCGGGTTCCAGGGGCGGTTATATTCAGGTGCTTCGTCACCCAGATCCTTGATCGGCAGGTTGGCGACTTCGGTGCCACCGTGGAAAATTCGGAAGCGTAGGTCATCGGTCGTCTTGCCGACAATGGCAAAGTCGAGACCCCACTTTTCAAAGATCGCTTCAGCTTCACCCTGCATTTCCGGCCGCAACACCATGAGCATGCGTTCCTGGCTTTCCGACAGCATCATTTCATAGGCGCTCATGCCGTCTTCGCGGCACGGCACATAATCAAGGTCAAGCTCAACGCCCAGGTTGCCCTTGGCGCCCATCTCGACGGCCGAACAGGTAAGGCCGGCTGCACCCATGTCCTGGATTGCGATGACGGCGCCTGAGGCCATCAACTCAAGGCAGGCCTCCAGCAGGCATTTTTCGGTGAACGGATCGCCGACCTGGACGGTGGGGCGCTTTTCATCTGCATCATCGGCGAATTCGGCTGAGGCCATGGTCGCGCCATGGATGCCGTCGCGGCCGGTCTTGGCACCGAGATAGACAAGCGGCAGGCCGACCCCCTTGGCTTCGGACAGGAAGATGCCATCGGCATCAGCAAGTCCGATGGCCATGGCGTTGACCAGGATGTTGCCATTGTAACGGGCATGGAAATTGACCTCGCCGCCAACGGTCGGCACGCCGAACGAATTGCCGTAGCCGCCGATGCCGGCAACGACGCCGGAGACCAGGTGACGGGTCTTGGGATGGTCGGGTGCGCCGAACCTGAGCGCGTTGAGCGCTGCGATAGGCCGGGCACCCATGGTGAAGACATCGCGCAGGATGCCGCCAACGCCGGTTGCCGCACCCTGATGGGGCTCGATGTAGGAGGGATGATTGTGGCTTTCCATCTTGAAGACGGCAACCTGGCCATCACCGATGTCGATCACGCCGGCATTCTCGCCCGGGCCGTGGACGACGCACTTGCCGGTGACCGGCAGTGTCTTCAGCCACTTCTTTGAGGATTTGTAGGAACAGTGCTCGTTCCACATGGCCGAGACGATGCCCAGTTCGGTGATCGTGGGCTCACGGCCGATCAGAGCAACGAAGCGGTCATACTCTTCGGGTTTGAGGCCATGTTCGGCCACCAGTTCCGGCGTGATTTCGATAATGTTCGGGATGTTCATGAAGGGATATTCGAATCCAGTCGATGCGATGGCCTTCAATAGCGCAGGCCGGGCGGCGATGACAGTCAATTGGCACCCTTGTGGACAATGCGTCGCGCCGGTGATGCGGGCAATTTCTGCGATTCATAGGTATAGTTGACGTTAGTGACAAGAATTCACCGGCTCAGGGCGCGGAAACGAACGAGTTTGCCCAATTTACCCGGTGGTTGAGGGACAAAAATTTGAACGTTTCGGGTAGGATCAAAATCCTCATTATCGGGGGCTATGGCGCATTTGGGTCACGTCTTGTTGAGCTGCTGAAGGATGAGCCACGCCTCAAGCTGATTATTGCCGGGCGCTCGCGCTCGCGCGCCAAGACGCTGTGCATCATGCCATCCAAGGCCGAACTGGTGCCTGCGGAGTTTGACCGCGATGGCGATGTCGAGGCGCAAATTGGTTGGCTGGAGCCCGATATTGTCGTGGATGCCTCGGGACCGTTTCAATCTTATGGCGAGGACCCATACAGGGTCATACGCGGAGCGCTGGCGGCAGGAGCAGATTATCTGGACCTGGCGGATTCGACGGAATTTGTGCTCGGCGTATCCAAATTCGATGACGCGGTCAGGGCATCAAAGAAGTTCGTGCTCTGTGGGTTGAGTACATGTCCGGCCCTATCAGGCGCGGTTGTGCGGGCGCTGGCGCGGGATCTGGCCAGTGTCGAACGCATCATCGGCGGTATTGCGCCATCGCCTTATGCCGGCCTTGGCTATAGCGTCGTCCAGGGTGTGTTGAGCTATGCCGGCAAACGGGTCGGTATCGTGCGCGATGGCCACTCGACAACGGCGGCCGGACTGGTCGATAGCCGCGATTATACGATCACCCAGCCGGGCAATGTCCCGATGTTCACGCGGCGGTTCTCGCTCATCGATGTACCGGATCTGAAACTGATGGAGGCTGCCTGGCCGCAGGCTGGCGAGGTCTGGTTCAGTGTCGGGACCGCAATTGGCATTCTGCTCAAGGTGCTCAACACCTTCGCCATGCTGGTACAAGGCAGATTGCTGCCGTCGATCAGGTTTCTGGCACCGCTCGTTCATTGGGTGATCAATCATGTGCGCTGGGGCGAACACCGGGGCGGTATGTTCATGAGGCTCTATGGCCGCGATGCGGGTGGCAGGCCGTGCCGCCGTCGCTGGCACATGATTGCCGAGGGCAACAATGGACCGTATGTGCCGGTGATGGCGGCAGCGGCCGTTATCGGCAAGTGCGTTGAAGGAATGCCGCCACAGCCAGGTGCGCGGCCGGCTTCAGGCGAATTGGAACTGGAGGACTTTGCGCCGCTGTTTGCGATGCGTGAGATTTCAACGATGGTGCTTGGTGATGTCCCGGAGGACCGGAAAAGGCCGGTCTATCGCCGGGTGCTTGAGCACCGTTATGG
>JABDJG010000015.1 GCA_013002595.1 Hyphomicrobiales bacterium
CCCCCGCCGCTGCCAGGCGAGCGGTGACTCGCCAGCAGCGGTTCTTTTTTGCACTGAACGGTGGCAAAATCATAAGACAAGCACGATCGGGTTAGATTGAATCAATCTAACCCGTGAATCGTCCTCTATCATATTGACGACGATCAGGTTTATCGATTTTGATTGTTTCAATCAAAATCGATCCTGATCTAGGCGGCGGGCGGCGCGCGCGCTTGGTGCCGCCGCGGCACCTCCAGAAGTGACGCATCGGAACCCTGCCCGGACACCCCACCATGACCGCAGGCGGGCGCGGCCGGCGGGCGGGTTTTCAGTCAAACGATGTCGAAAAAGCACAAATACACGTCGTAAAAGCACAAATTTTGTGCCGATTTGCGCATCCGCCTACCCGTCCTGCAAGCGGCACAGTGTGCTGATTGTTACTCCGGCAGCACTGCCGCCCTGGCCCCTGCCTGATGGGCGCGGATGCACAGGTACTCCAGCGCGATGGCCGCGCCGGCCAGCGAGGTGACCTCGGCATGGTCGAACGGCGGTGAGACCTCGACAACGTCCATGCCGGCAAAGTCAATGCTGGTCAGCTGGCGCATGATCGACATGGCCTGATGCGTCGTGAGGCCGCCGGGAACGGGCGTGCCCGTGCCGGGCGCATAGGCCGGGTCGAGGCAGTCAATGTCGAAAGTCAGATAGGCCTTGTGATCGCCGACCGTGCGTTTGATCTCATCGGCAATTTCGGCCGCAGAACTACCGTGCACCTGATCGGCATAAAGAATCTTCATGCCGTAGGTGCGCTCGCCTTCATAGGTGGTGCGAATGCCGATCTGGACCGACCGCTTTGGATCGATGACGCCTTCCTGAATTGCGATGTTGAACATGGTGCCATGATCAATCCGGCCGCCTTCCTCGGGCTCAACGTCGCGGTGGGCATCGAACTGGATCAGCGACAATGGTCCGTGCACCCTGGCGTAGGCCCGCATTACCGGATAGGTAATGAAATGGTCCCCGCCGATGACCAGCGAGGAGGCACCAGCGGCGATAATTTCCGCGATATGGTCCTCGATCGCCTGGGGCACTTCAGCGTTTAGGCCCCAATCGAAAAAGCAGTCGCCATAATCAACCACCGACAAGGTTTCGAACGGATCGAACATCCAGGGCCAGTACGGACCCCAGGCATTCTGGGCCGAGGCCTTGCGCACGCCTTCGGGGCCGAACCGGGTGCCCGGCCGGTTGGTCACCGACTGATCGAACGGGATGCCGGTCACTGCGATATCGACGCCTGCCAGATCGCGGGTGTACTTGCGGCGCATGAACGACAATGCGCCGGCATAGGTCGCTTCTATGGCGCTGCCCTTCAGGTTGGTGCGCCGGAATGCGGCGTCACCAACAGGGATTTGAGAGTTATCCGTCATGAGCGCTGACTAAGCCACTTCGTTCTTGACATCGGCATAGGTGGCGTCCAGCGCGGCGCGCGTCAGACCGGCAAACGCGTCGATCTCGGCACGGCTGATGCACAAGGGCGGTGAGAACACCATCGTGTCCCAGCAGGCCCGCATGATCAGATTGTGGGCCAGGCAGTGATTGCGGCAGATGCCGCCAACGCGGCCCAGGTCATCGAAGCGGACGCGATTCTTTTTGTCACTCACCAGTTCGACAGCACCGATGAAGCCTTTGGTGCGTACCTCGCCAACGATCGGATGGTCGTTCAGTTCGGACATTTTCTCGTGCAGATAAGGCGCCATATCGGCAGCTTTCTCGACCAGCTTTTCGTCTTCGATAATGCGAATGTTCTCCAGGGCAACGGCGCACGAGGCCGGGTGTCCCGAATAGGTGTAGCCGTGGTAGAACTCGCCACCCTTGTCGAACACAACCTCGGTGATCTTGTCTGAAACCGCAACCGCCCCGATTGGCAGGTAACCCGATGACATACCCTTGGCCATCGGAACGACATCGGGCTCTATGCCCATGGTTTCAAAACCCCACCAGTTGCCGGTGCGCCCAAAGCCGCAGATGACCTCGTCAGCAACCAACAGGATGCCGTATTTCTTGCAGATGCGCTGGACTTCCGGCCAATAGGTAACCGGCGGAATGATGACACCGCCAGCACCCTGGATCGGCTCGCCAATGAAAGCTGCAACTTTGTCGGCACCAACCGCGAGGATGCGGTCTTCAACGGCCTGGGCTGCTTTCAAGCCGAATTCCTCAGGGGTCAGGTCGCCGCCAAGCTGGAACCAGTCGGGCTCGATTACATGCTCAACGCCGGGCAGCATCGCGCCACCCTGGGCGTGCATGGAGTCCATCCCACCTAGGCTGAGCGAGGCGATTGTCGATCCGTGATAGGCGCGATGGCGGGCAATAAACACCTGCCGGTCCGGTTGTCCTTTCAACGCCCAGTACTGGCGGATCAGGCGAACCACCGTGTCGTTCGCTTCCGAGCCGGAATTGACGAAGAAGATGTGGTTGAACCGGTCCGGCATCAGGCTGGAGATCTTGTCGGCCAGTTCGGTCGCCGGCACTGTCGAGGTCTGGAAGAAGGTATTGTAGTACGGCAGGTCCTGCATCTGGCGGTAGGCGGCCTCGGCCAGTTCCTTGCGGCCATAGCCTATGTTGACGCACCACAGGCCGGCCATGGCATCAAACATCTTGTTGCCGTTGCCATCCCAGATCCAGGGGCCTTCGGCATGGGTCATGATGCGCGCACCACCATCGGCGTGGAACTGCTTGTGATCGGTAAACGGGTGGAAATGGTGCGCGTTGTCCTTCGCGACCAGTTCTTCCAGGTTGATGTTCTTTGAGTGAATGTTCATGTGGTGTGCACCTCTGCTGACGCCCGGCAGGCGTAATGATACGGGGATCCCTCAAAAGGGAAGTAGGACAAGCCACGCGTCGGCGCGGCTCAAAACTGCAGAGACTTAAGGATTGTAGCCGATGCGGGCACAGTGCAGCAGAACCTCGTCACTTTCAGTGCGGGTGTTGCTGGCGACCCGAAGGCCGTTATCTGAGACGTGAAAAAACATCGCCTGTTCCTTTAAAACAGGCTAAATCTGCCACGGGAAATGCCTGTAGGCAATGGGTATCTCAATGAGCCTGGTGGAATAGATGGACCTGGAGACAGAATACAACAATCGCGCCCGGGTGCCCGAGCATGTCGAAATCCTTGGCAGTCTGAAGCAGCACGCAGAAAATTATCGCAACTGTGCTGGCGGTGAATACGACCTGTCTTATGGCGATGACGAACGCCACAAGATCGATATTTTCCGCAACAAGGAAGATACCGCCCCGTGCATGATGGTGTTCGTACATGGCGGATACTGGCAGTCGCTCGACAAGAATTCCTTCAGCCACCTGGCGCGCGGTCTGGCCGTGCATGGCGTTGCAACGGCGATGCCGTCCTATCGGCTGTGCCCCAATGTTTCCCTGGCGGCCATCATTGAAGACATCCGCCAGGTCTGCATCTGGTTGTGGAACCGGCACAAACGCCATCTCGTCGTCGCAGGGCATTCAGCCGGTGGTCACCTGGCCGCGGCAAAGCTGGCAACCGACTGGGAGGCCTACGGTGCGCCAGATGACCTGGTCAGGGCAGGTTTTGGCATCAGCGGTGTCTATGACTTGCGGCCCTTGATCCCAACCAGCATCAACAAGGCCCTGAAGCTCAATGACGCATCGGCGATCGCGATGAGCCCGCTGCTCTGGCGGGCGCCCGCCGGGAGTTGCTTTGAGGCCTGGGTTGGTGGCGATGAAAGCCCAGAATTCCTCAGACAGAGCAAGACGCTCGCTGCATGCTGGACCGGCAGCGGCGCCCGGACAAAATATGTCGAACTGAACGGCACTAATCATTTTACGGTTATCGACCCGCTTGGCGACCCTGCCTCGCAGATGACCCAGGATCTGGCGCGCCTGTGCCAGTGACGACATCTGAAATGATCGAGACGCCTTCGGGCAAGGGCGCCGGAGACGAAAACTTCCCGGTCGGCTCGTTTTTATTGCCCAAGCCTTTGCGCCCGCATGTGGCGGTCTACTATGCGTTTGCCCGCGCGGCCGATGATATCGCCGATAATCCGGCCCTTGAGCCGCGCGACAAGGTCGATCGGCTTGAAGCATTCGACCGGGCTGTAACCGGCCAAGACGATGCTGACGATCCTGCGCTTGCCAAGGCCCATGCGGTACGGCGCAGCTTTCTACAAACCGGCGTTCACCTCGACCATGCCCGCGATTTGTTGTCGGCTTTCAAGCAGGACGCGGTCAAGACGCGCTACAACAGCTGGGACGACGTGATTGATTATTGCAACCGGTCGGCGGCCCCTGTCGGGCGATTTCTGCTCGAACTGCACGGCGAGGACCGGGCCGGTTTTGCCTGGTCTGATCAATTATGCAATGCGCTGCAGGTTCTCAATCATCTGCAGGACTGTGCCGACGACTATAACCAGATGAACCGGGTTTATCTGCCTGGCGATTGGATGGCCGAGAACAACGTGACGGTGGACGATCTCAAGGCATCCCAATCAAGCAGCGGACTGCGGCGGGTGATCGATCGATGTCTTGAGGAAACCGACAAGCTGGTCAATGACGCGGAAAAGCTGCCCGGCAATCTGACCAACCGCCGTCTGGCGATGGAATCCGCGGTCATCGTTCGCATCGCGCGCAAGCTGACTACCAAGCTCAAGCGGCAGGATCCAGTGAAGATGCGGGTTGAGCTGAGCAAGCCGGATTTCATCAGTTGCAGCTTACGCGGCGCGCTGGCAGGCCTGTTGAGATGATCCGGAACGGACTCGAATATGCCGAAAATACACCATCATTTGACGCAAAGGTGAGCGTCAGGACTTCATCAAATGTTGTGCAACCGCTTGCCCGGCGACCAGAATCTGCGTTAGAGACTGATGCGCGCTATCGGGCAGTGGCCGCAAGGTCAGATTGTTGGTCCTGTCTTTGGCAAGTCGAACTGTCGATGATGTCCCATGTCAGGGGTTGCGTGGCACTATTGGAATGCTAAGTTATTGCAGGTATGAGGCTTTGCCGTCGGGCGGGACGGTTTAAGAAGAATAAGGCAACCTGCGGCTGGAAAAGGAACACTATGGCGGTTTCAACACCTCTCCTCGACACTATTGATGTGCCGGCGGACCTGCGCAAGCTTGAGTCATCACAGCTTCGCCAAGTGGCCGACGAGCTGCGGGCGGAAACCATCGATGCCGCTTCTGAAAGCGGCGGCCATTTTGGCGCCGGCCTGGGCGTTACTGAACTCACCGTCGCACTGCATTACGTGTTCAACACGCCGGCCGACCGGCTGATCTGGGATGTGAGCCATCAGGCCTATCCACACAAGATCCTGACCGGGCGCCGGGAGATGATCCGCCAGATCCGCCAAAGAGACGGACTTTATGGTTTCACCAAGCGCACCGAAAGCGACTATGACCCTTTTGGTGCCGCGCATAGCTCGACATCCATTTCGGCCGGCCTCGGTATGGCAGTGGCGCGCGACCTAAAGGGCGACGACAACAACGTCATATGTGTCATCGGCGACGGCGCGATGAGCGCCGGCATGGCCTATGAAGCCATGAACAACGCAGGGGCGCTCGACAGCCGCCTGGTGGTGGTCCTGAACGACAACGGCATGTCGATCGCACCCGCTGTCGGTGCGCTGACCAACTATCTGTCATGGCTGGTCTCTTCGCGGCCGTTCCTGTCCTTGCGCGATATCGCCAAACAACTGGCCAAACGGTTCCCGCGCGGTGTTCAGACGGCAGTGGCGCGGGCCGATGAATATGCCCGAGGCATGGTCTTTGGCGGCACACTGTTTGAAGAGCTCGGCTTTTACTACGTCGGTCCGATCGATGGACACGACATAGATACCCTTGTGCCGGTGCTTGAAAATGTGCGCGATGCCGATCAGCTCGGCCCGATCCTGGTGCACGTCGTCACGGAAAAGGGCAAGGGCAATCCGTTCGGCAAGGAACACAAGGAAAACTACCACGCGGTCGGCAAGTTCGATCCCGTGACAGGCGAGATATTCAAGGGCAAGTCGAACGCACCATCGTACACATCGGTATTTGCCGATGCGCTGATCAAGGAGGCGCACAAGGATGATCGCATCGTAGCGATCACCGCTGCCATGCCGTCCGGTACGGGGGTAGACAAATTTGGCGAACAATTCCCCGATCGCTCGTTTGATGTGGGCATTGCCGAACAGCATGCTGTGACATTTGCCGCTGGCCTGGCAACCGAAGGCTACAAGCCGTTCGCGGCAATCTATTCGACGTTCTTGCAACGCGCCTTCGATCAGATCGTTCATGATGTGGCATTGCAGAAACTGCCGGTCCGTTTCGCCATCGACCGGGCCGGACTGGTCGGCCAGGACGGGCCAACCCATGCCGGCAGCTACGATGTCGCCTACCTCGGCTGTTTACCTGACATGGTGGTGATGGCGGCATCGGACGAGGCAGAGTTGATCCACATGGTGGCGACGGCTGCCGCAATCGATGATGGGCCGTGTGCGTTCAGGTATCCACGCGGCGAAGGTGTCGGCGTGGATATGCCCGAAGAAGGTGTACCGCTGGAGATCGGCAAGGGCCGGATCGTCAAGGAAGGCACCAAGGTTGCACTATTGTCGTTCGGTGCGCGGTTGCAGCATTGCCTGGCAGCGGCAGACCAGCTTGACGGCCACGGTTTGTCGACCACGGTTGCCGATGCCCGATTTGCCAAGCCGCTCGACACCGATCTGGTTATGCGTCTGGTGCGCGAGCATGAGGTGCTGATTACCATCGAAGAAGGCTCGATCGGCGGTTTCGGCAGCCACGTGCTGCATTTCCTGGCCAGCGCCGATTTGCTGCGTGGCGGCAAAATCGTACGCCCGATGTTCCTGCCCGACAGGTTCGTTGGGCACGGGGCACCCAAAGAGCAGTACCAGGATGCTGCACTGGAAACCGATCATATCGTTGCCGAGGTATTCCAGGCCCTCAGCCATGACTCCAAAGTGCTGGAGCTGAAAGCCAAGGCGTGAGCACTGGCGATCTAGCCGAAGTTACCCGCCAGGTCCGCGCGGCGAGCACGTCTTTTTATGGCGCAATGCGTATCCTCGACAAGCCGCGGCGCGAAGCAATATTCGCCATCTATGCATTCTGTCGGGCGGTGGACGATATCGCAGACGATGAAGACGTGGCAGCAGGAGAGCGCGGTGCCCGGTTGAATCAATGGCGGCGTGACATTGCGCAGCTTTTCTCGGGCAATCCGTCCACAACGATCACCCGGTCGCTGGCCAATCCGATCTCCACATTCAATTTGAAGCGGGACGACTTTATTGCGGTTATCGACGGCATGCAAATGGATGCCGACGGCCCGATCGTGGCGCCGCCTGCGGCGGTACTCGATCTGTATTGCGACCGGGTAGCATCGGCCGTTGGCCGGTTGTGCGTGTGCATTTTTGGCGAACCGGGACCAGATGGCATCGCCGTTGCAAGGCATCTGGGGCGGGCATTGCAGCTCACCAACATCCTGCGTGACGTCGATGAAGATGCGCGGATCGGCCGTCTCTATTTGCCCCGTGAATTGCTGGACAAGCATGGCATCGCCTTTACCGATCCGATGAAAGTCATGCCTCATGCTGCCTACCCTGACCTGTGGCGCGAGATGGCCGGACAAGCGTCCAAGGCATTTGAGAATGCCGAGGCTGCATTGAAGAGCTGCAATCGGCGGAAAATGCGGCCAGCCCGCATCATGCTCGAGGTCTATCGCCGCAATCTGATGCGCATGATGGCGCTCAGCGACGATGATCTGGCCAATCCTGATTTCAGCAAACGGCTGGTCGGCAGGGCAGAGAAAATCATGATCGCGCTGCGGCATGCTATCTTCTAAGAATTGATGAGCAAAGTTCATGTCATAGGTGCCGGCCTGGCCGGCCTGTCGGCGGCTGTGCAGCTGGTGCAGGCCGGCGCATCGGTTGTTCTCCATGAGCAGGCCGGTCACGCTGGCGGGCGGACACGCTCGTTCCATGATGCAACCCTTGATGCCGTGATCGACAACGGCAACCATCTTTTGTTGTCCGGAAACACCTCGGCGTTGAACTTCCTGACTGTTATCGGTGCGCGCGGCCGCCTGACCGGCCCGAGAGGCGCGCGTTTCGACTTTTTCGATCTTGAAACGTCAGATCGCTGGAATGTCGATCTGACCAGAGGGCCGGTGCCGTTATGGGTGCTCTACAAGGACCGCCGGGTGCCGGGCACCAATATGACCGACTATCTGAAGGGGCTGAAGCTTTTGACCGCCGGCAACCGCTCGGTGGCGGCCCTGTTCGGCGACCAGGGGCAGATCTACAGGCGGTTCTGGGAACCGTTTTCCGTGGCGGTGCTCAATACGCCTGCCGATGTTGCCGCAGCACGCCTGTTGATGCCGGTGATCCGCGAAACCCTGGCAAAGGGCGCGGATGCCTCAAAGCCGCTGATTGCTAAGAACGGATTGTCGGATAGTTTCGTCGATCCGGCGCTGAATTGGCTGGAACGACACGGCGCTGAAATTCGGTTCAATGCTCGGGTTGACAAGATCGTTCGCGATGACCGCAAGGTAACGGCACTGGCCAGCGATACCGGAATGGAAATTGTTGGGCGCGATGACGGCGTTGTGCTTGCCGTGCCACCGTGGGCTGCAGCGGCGCTGATCGACGGGGTCGCCATGCCTAACAAGTTCGCCCCGATCGTCAATGTTCATTTCAAGCTTGAAACGGCAGAACTGCCGGGCATGACGTCGCCACTGCTTGGCATGGTAGGTTCGGTCTCGCATTGGATATTCAAGCGTGACAACGTTGTTTCCGTCACGATCAGTGCGGCGGACGATCTGGCGCGGCTGCCCAATGATGAAATCGCGAAAACCGTGTGGAACGAAGTCCGCCAGGCGATCGGCCTGGACGGCAGTGCCCAACCGCCGGTACGGGTTATCAAGGAACGCCGGGCAACGTTCGTTGCAACGCCAGATCAGCTGGCCCGGCGCCCGGCAAGCCGCACTGATGCCAGCAACCTTGCCCTAGCGGGAGATTGGGTTGATACTGGGCTTCCTGCCACCATCGAGGGTGCGATTCGATCAGGTGAACTTGCCGCCGGAACCCTACGGAAGCTCACTGCTTGACACCCATTAGTGAATATGTACGTGTACTAAGTCATCGTAGAATACAGTCCTGTTGCCGCAATTTTTGCAAAATTCCATCGGATAGACCCTTCCATGACTGCTGAGATACATGAACTGCGCCCCGGCAGTGGAGGCCCTAGCCATCTGCCGGACGAAGCAAGTGACGCGGCTGCTGATGCGGCCGGTCACCTTCTGGAGTTGCAGCAGGCAGACGGGCATATCGTTTACGAGCTGGAAGCCGATTCAACGATCCCGTCGGAGTACATCCTGCTCAATCATTTTCTCGGCGATCCTGAGCCTGAGATCGAAGCCAGGCTGGTTGCGCACATTCGATCTTTACAGAATGAAGGTCACGGCGGCTGGCCGCTGTTTTATGGCGGTGGCTTCAACATATCCGCATCTGTGAAGGCCTATTATGCCTTGAAAATGGTCGGTGATGACCCGGCTTTGCCACATATGGTGCGGGCGCGCGAGGCGATTTTGGCGCATGGTGGTGCAGAGACATCGAACGTGTTTACCCGCTATTGTCTGGCACTTTTTGGGCAGGTTCCCTGGGACGCCGTTCCGGTCATGCCAACGGAACTGATGCTGATGCCCAAATGGTTCCCGGTCAACATGTGGAAGTTTGCCTATTGGTCACGTGTGGTGATCGCGCCGTTGCTCATTCTGGCAGCCTTGAAGCCGGTTGCCAAAAACCCCAACCAGACCGATTGCCAGGAACTGTTCGTCACGCCGCCCTCGCAGATCACCCATTGGCTGATCAATCCAACCGGTTCGCGATGGGGTGAGTTTTTCCTGATACTTGACCGTTTCCTGAGGCCGATTGAAAAGCATGTGTTTCCGCGCCTCAGATGGCGCAACCAGGCGATAAGCAAGGCAGTCGAGTTCATCACCGAGCGGCTCAATGGTGAAGATGGCCTGGGCGCGATATTCCCGGCCATCGCAAACAGCGTCATGGCATTTGATGCGCTGGGACTATCACACGACAGCAAGGAGTTTTCGACTGCAAGGACTGCAATTCGCAATCTGCTGATCGAGACAAGCGACAAGAGCGAGGGCCGGTCCTACTATTGTCAGCCGTGCGTGTCGCCGATCTGGGATACATCGCTGGCCGGCCACGCACTGCTGGAGGCAGGAGTGGAACCTGACGATGAACGCCTGATTGCGGCCTGTGACTGGCTGGCGGAAAACCAGATCACTGAGGTAAAGGGCGATTACTCGGTCAATGCACCGGATCTGGCGCCAGGTGGATGGGCCTTTCAGTATCGCAACGATCATTACCCGGACGTCGATGATACCGCGGTTGTCGGTGCCCTGCTTCACCGGGTCAATCCAACCCGTTATGCCAAGGAGATTTCCCGGGCTGCGGTCTGGGTCGAAGGCATGCAGAGCTCGAATGGCGGCTGGGGCGCCTTTGATATCGATAACAACGCCTCGGTGCTCAATTCAATTCCGTTTGCCGATCACGGTGCACTGCTCGACCCGCCAACCGTCGATGTAACAGCCCGCTGCCTTTCCTTCCTGGCTCAGCTTGGGTACCCGCAAAGTCATCAGGTTATGCGACACGGCATCGAATTCATCGAACAGGAGCAGGAGCCGGATGGCTCGTGGTATGGCCGCTGGGGCACCAATTATGTCTACGGCACCTGGTCGGCGCTAACGGCCCTCAATGCATGTGGTGTCGACATGAGCGAGCCGTTCGTGCGCAGGGCCGTCGACTGGCTAAAGGTTCACCAGCGTGAAGACGGCGGCTGGGGCGAGGACGGTGCAACCTACTGGCAAGAGCGGCGTTACGAGTGCAAGGCCTCGACACCGTCGCAAACCGCCTGGGCCGTTCTGGCCCTGATGGCCGCCGGTGAAGTGGAAGACCCGGCCGTTTCAAGCGGCATCAGGCATCTGGTGGATGCGCCGCGCGAAGACGGCAAGTGGCAAGAACCCTGGTACACCGCGGTCGGTTTTCCACGGGTGTTCTATCTGCGATACCATGGCTATTCGGCCTATTTCCCAACGTGGGCGCTCGGCCGCTATGGCCGGCTCATGAAGAGCAATTCACGCGAAGTGCAATGGGGGCTATAGCCAACCCCGGTATTGTCACAGGCTTGCATGCCGAAGTTGCGCTGATCCGCAAGCTGTCTGCCAGCAATCAATCGGAACCATTGATCTCCTGTCACGGGCCAGGTCCTGAAGCGGCTCGCCGGTCTGCAAATGAGCTGATCAGCAAGGGCGTTGGCGGGTTGATCAGCTTCGGGTTCGCCGGCGGACTTGATGAACGTCTTGCAGCTGGCACAGTTGTGCTGGCAACGGAAATTCGCGCCGGCCGCTACGATTACACCCGATCAACCGATCAGTGGCGCGATGCGGTACTCAATACTGTAAATTGGAGCCGCCCGCCGATTGAAGAGCCTATTGCCGCTGTGGACAAGATCGTCAGTGAAGCCAGTGACAAGAACCGGCTGCGTTATCAGACCGATGCAGTTGCCGCCGATATGGAAAGCTTTGCGGTTGGCCGCGCCGCGCACCAAGCCGGTCTGCCCTTCATCGCGGTGCGGGCGATTTCCGACCCCGCCCTTCAGTCGCTACCGATTATGGCACTTGATGCCGTCGATGCTGACGGCAAACTCAGGCCGGGGCGTATTCTGTGGTCGTTGATCCGCCACCCCGGACAATTGCGTGAACTCGTCCGGCTGGCTGACAACACGCGTGCTGCCGCTGACGCGTTGAGCGAGGTTGTCCGCCAAGTCGCGCCACATTTTTGTCTACCTGATTTTCGACGTCAGATTATTCGGCAGCTGCGCGAGGTGGGCGATCCTCTTTCATAGCTTCGCTGACGTGCTCTTCGAACACATAATCCGCCGGGCGCTGGTTTGACAGATCGATGTCGGGCGCCATCGGACCCTCGGTATCAACACCACGCATAAACACTTTCAGCGCCTTGAGAGGGTGCTTGACGGTATCGGCGACGGCTGTCGGCTCATAACCGCAGTGTACCATGCAGTTGGCGCATTTTTCATATTTGCCGGTGCCGTAGCTGTCCCAGTCAGTGGTTTCCATGAGCTCCTTGAAGGTCTTTACATAACCTTCGCCAACCAGATAACACGGCTTTTGCCAGCCGAAGATATTTCGCGTCGGATTGCCCCATGGGGTGCACTCGTAGTTCTGGTTGCCGGCCAGGAAATCCAGATAGAGCGTGGACTGGTTGAACTGCCATTTGCGGCCGTTTTCACGGCCAAGACGGAACACTTCGCGGAAGATGCTCTTGGTCTGCTGGCGCGACAGGAAGTGATCCTGTGCCGGTGCGCGCTCGTAGGCATAGCCGGGCGAAATGGTGATGCTTTCGACACCCAGCGTTGAAACATAGTCGAAGAAATCAGCGATATGAGCCGGTACCGCGTTGTTGAACAAGGTACAGTTGACCGTCACCCGAAAGCCGCGATCGACGGCCTGTTTGATCGCCTCGACGGCTTTGACAAAAACACCCTTCTGGTCGACCGCTTTGTCATGCTCATCCTCCAGACCATCCAGGTGGATGGAGAATGTCAGATACGGCGATGGCTTGAACAGGTCCATCTTCTTTTTCAACAACAAGGCATTGGTGCACAGGTAGACGAACTTTTTACGCGCCACGATACCTTCAACGATCTCGGCCATTTCCCGGTGGATCAACGGTTCACCGCCCGGGATGGAGACAATCGGGGCGCCACATTCATCAACGGCCTCAAGGCACTGCTCGAGTGACAGACGGCGGTCGAGAATCGGCTTTGGATAATCGATCTTGCCACAGCCCGGGCAAGCCAGATTGCAGCGGAACAGCGGCTCCAGCATCAGAACAAGTGGATACTTGTCCCGGCCGAGAAGCTTTTGCTTCATGATGTAGCTGCCAACGCGCAATTGCTGAATAAACGGTACTGCCACTGGTGTTTTGCCTCTCAGGTCCGAAACGAGCGCATGCCGTGCGCAAATTTGTACGCACCGTTAAGCCGGTGCTGCCTGTGGGTCAAGCCCACGAACGATCAACTTAACGGTGATCCTGCAGATTATGCCGACCAATCGTCCAACTGATGAGCTGTGGTAGCACAATCAAGGTGCAGATCAGTGAGATAAAAATCGCGACGGTCAGGAGTTCGCCCATGCTCGACATGCCCAGATGCGGCGACAACCAGAGCGTTCCGAACGATCCAATCGTGGTAAGAGCGGATATCAACACGGCGCGCGGCGTCGACGTGATCGTGACGTCATGGTTACCCCTGTCCTCGCGGGCCCGCATGACATAATGAATACTGCTGTCCACACCAAGGCCAAGGAGCAGCGGCAGAACGATCACATTGGCAAAATTGAACGGCGACTCAAACAGCACCGTATAGCCGCACAACAAGAGCGCAGCCAGCGCGATGGGTGCAATTATCAAGAGCACATCCACCGGGCGCCGCAGGATTGGCAACAGCACCAACACGACCAAGCCAAGGGCCGACAGTGATGCAATCATGATCGCGGCCGATACCACATCTGCCCCGCCAGTGATTTCAACCGGCGCCCCGGTTGCCTTGCTTGTGACCGAACGGACCTGGCTGGCAAAGATGCGTAAGTTCTTTTCATCGCCCAGGTCGTCCCGCGGCGTCACTTCAAGGCGCCAACGGCCATCTGCGGCGATGTAGCGTGAACGAATCTGCGGATCGAGCGTATCGATACCGATCGGCTCGGCTTCGGCAAGGCGCGACATGCGCTCGATCATCTCCGGCAGCCTGGCAAACATCGCTTGTTCCAGCCGGCCAAGGCGCGCATTATCCAGCGGTTCTGGATCGTCCAAACGGTTCAGGCTGTCGAGCAAGACAGTTGCAGCAATTCTGGTGGTGGCCTCGGTCGCTTCGGCATTTTTGATGCTCTCGATCTGGCGCTTCAACTTGTCAAAATTGGCCCGCAAAGTGGCTGCATTGGTTGGCGGCACCGGATTGGCGCGGGCTGGTATTGCACCTTTGAGCGCGCGCAGAACAGCCAGCTTGACGGGCTGGTCATCTGGCAGCAGGTCAGAGACCGAACGTACCGATTTGACGCTTGGCAACGCCAGCAACGATTTTGCAAGCGTGTGTGCTTCTGTCTGGTCGTCGGCCAGCACCTGGACGGCGTAAACGGTTCCAGGTTCCTTTTTCAGCAAGTCCTTGAAAGCACTCACCGCCGCGGAGTTGGGGTCCTTCAGGTTGATCGGATCACCATCGAACACGACCGATGGCACAACAAATGCCGCCGCCGCGCTGGCCGCAAATACAATCACAGTGACCGCAATGCGTGGAAGCGAGCGTCGTGCCGGTTCAGAAGCCGAGACCGCCCAAAGCGGCACGGTGTTACGATGCCAGGCGGCCGGGCGCGGAATGATGCTCAAGACTGCAGGTATGAGGGTCAGGCTAGCTACAAATGCAACCACAATACCGCCGGCAGCAATAATGCCCAGTTGTGCCATACCAACGAAATCGGTCGGGGTGAACGCCAGGAACGCCATCGATGTGGTCAATGTGCATACACCCAGCGCAGGACCGGTGCCGGATGCACTGGCGACGATAGCAGCAATCCGGCCGGTACCCTCGCGCGCCAATTCTGCATACCGCAACAGGATATGGATCGCGTAGTCGACACCAAGACCAATGAACAAGACGGCGAATGCCACCGAGATCATGTTCAGGTGGCCAACGGTAGCGGTGGCAAAGCCGGCAGTGACCATGAACCCGAGCACCAACATGGCAAGAGCCGGCACAATCAGCCGAAGAGCCGGCAAGCCAAAGCCGATCACCGTAACCACCAGACAGAACGAGGCGAGCCCGGCGACCGATGCACCTCGTATCACCGCCTCGAACTCTTCAGCATTTACCGCAGCTTCGCCGGTCAAGCGGGCAGTGACACGGCCCGATCGCTCGATCTCGGGATCGGCCACGATATGGCGCGCCTCGCGCATGGCAGCTTCGGCCGGATCAAGTTGGGAAAAGTCCAGACGCGGTTTGACAACCACATACCAACGGCTGTCGCCGGCTTTGGCAGCACCGCCGAGTTTGCTCCAGTCGAGCGGTTGCGGCTGGCCTGACAATTCAGCAGTCGCGGTGCGCGCCATCTCACTCAGCAGCGGTTCCAGCGACTTTGGTAGCGCACCAGCCTTGGCTGCCTGCTCCAGATTGTCAAATAGAGCTGTCAGTCCAATCAGGTTTGGCCTTTCGGCAAGGGTCTTGAACAAGGGGGCAGCCTGGCCGATCTCGGCAACAGCATTGCGAACTTCATCGGTCGATCGATAAAGCAGACCGTAAGTGTCGAAGAACCGGCTGGTACCCGGCGAATAGACGTTCTGAAACAAGTCAGGCCGGGCGGCGAATGATTGTGCCAGTGAACGGGCTGCTTCGCGGCCGAGTTCGGGTTGCTTGCTGTCGACGACAACGACAAATGTTGTGTCAAGTTCAGGAAACGTTCGTGTGTAATCGGCAAAAGCCTTGCGGAAATCAAGGGTCCGCGAAATCATCTGGCCGGGGTCCGTGTTGACTTCAAGCCGGGCGATTGCATAAGCAAGCGCAATCGAAGCGATCAGCACATATGCCGCAATGACCCAGCTCGCGCGGCGGGCAGAAGCATACGCCACCCGGCCAAATATATTGACCTGGTCTCGTTGCAAGCCTGGAGGCGAGAACGCCGGCCCTGGTCGTGTCATTCAGCCGCCGCCCGAGATTTGCTGCGCCCGCCGGGCATTGCGTTCCTGGCAATGCGCATCAGGCTTTCCCATGCCGGGCCCGGAAACCTGTGCAGATCCTGCATGACTTTGTCGAAAGCAGTGATGAACCAGTCGACGTCATCTTCAGTGATGCACAGTGGTGGTATCAGCTTGATGGTGGTCATCTGGTTGCCGGCAACCTGGGTCAGAACCGCGTGATCTTCCAGCAACGGAATGGTGACCGCCTGGCAGAACAGGTCTTCATTCAACTTGTTGACAGTGGTCCAGGCGGTTTTCAATTTCAAGGATCGCGGGCTGGCGAATTCAATCGCCAGCATCAGGCCACGCCAGCGCACCTGGCCGATGAATTCATAACGCTCGGCGAGCGTCTGTAGACGTTCGCCGAGCAGATTACCCATTCGGGTTGCATGGTCCATCAGGTTTTCATCATCGAGCACAGACAGCGTCGCCAGGCCAGCGGTCATAGCAAAATTGCTCTTGCCGAACGTCGAGGAGTGCACAACCGAGCGGTCGAGCGACGAATAAACCTTGTCGTATATGGCCTTCTTCATCAGTACCGCTGCGATGGGAACGTAACCACCGGAGAGCGACTTGGAGACGATGACCATATCGGGCTCGGCGCCGGTTTCATGGTGCAATGCGAGAAACTTGCCGGTCCGGCCGATGCCTGTCTGGACCTCATCGACAACAAACAGAACGCCGTGTTTATGGCACAACTCACCGGCCGCCTTCATGTAACCGGCTGGTGGAATATTGACGCCCTTGCCCTGAATAGGTTCAACGAAGAAGGCCGCGATATCACCGGACGAAATCTCGTCCTCCAGTGCGTTGAGGTCGCCAAACGGCACCTTGTCGGCAGGCAACAGCTCGCCGAATTTTTCCTTGAACACTTGCGAACCGTTGAGGGCAAGCGCACCCGTAGTGAGCCCGTGGAAGCCGGACGATGCATAGATGATGCGCGATTTGCCGGTAGCGCAACGTGCGAACTTTATCGCAGCTTCGTTGCCCTCGGCGCCGGTTGAACAGAAATAGACATTATCAAGGCCATAGCCGATGCGATTTTTTAGCTCACCGGCCAGTAGACCGCACAAGAGCGGTGCTTCCATCTGCACAAGGCTCACACCGTCCATCGACATGAAGTCGCACAGCGCCTTTCGGACGACCGGGTGATTGCGGCCGATGTTGAACGCACCATAGCCGGATAACATGTCGAGATACCTGCGACCTTCAATGTCCCACAGATATGCGCCCTTTGCCGTTTCATAGCACCGGTCGAAGCCGATGATGCGCAGCGCCCGGGCAAAGCGCGGGTTCACATGTGCTTCATAAAGGCTAAAGTTCTCGCCGGCATGCTCTTTGATCAGCTTTTTAATGTCAAACGTCATGGAGGCCGAGGCTCGCTTCGATAGGTCTGCGTTTGCGGGACAAACATCCACTGGTGATATAGCAGACTGGCTCAAAAATGCATGTTCAAACGGTTGGTTGGGTTCTGCGAATTGCCTTAATCGCGCCGTCATCTTGCTATATCGGCCCAGTATATGCTATTTCGATATATATCGACTTGATATAAAAATCGCCTGATCGCACATATCGGTTCACACAGGGTCGCAACAATGAACATTCGAACACTTTGCCTGGGCATTTTGTCATTCAGGGAGGCAACCGGCTACGAAATCAAGAAGCTGGTTGAAGAGGGCATGTTCTCCCACTTCATTGATGCCAGTTATGGCTCGATCTACCCGGCGCTGACGCATATGGAATCTGAGGGAATGTTGACGGTGCGGGCAGAAGAGCAGTCCGGCAAGCCCGACAAGAAGGTCTATGCGATCACCGAGCGGGGCCGCGCCTCGCTTTCAGAAGCGCTTGATGTGTTGCCGCGGCCTGACAAGTTCAAATCCGAATTCCTGTTCCAGATGCTGCTGGCTCGTGCACTGAGCGGCGAGCAGCTTGCGGCGGTTTATGACACGAGATTGCGTGATCTCACCGAAGAACTTGGCCGTATCAAAGCCTGCAGCACTGCAGGTGCAACAGACTTCGGCTTGCGATTTGTCAATGGCTACGGTCAGGCAATTGTCGGTGCCGCGGTACAGTATCTGGAAGAGCGCCGGGAAGAGATGCTCAATGAAGCGGCGTCGCGCTCTGCCGATGCGGCTGAGTGAGTGGCGTGAGGCAGGAAGAGTAACATGATCAAACGTTCGTATTTGTGGGCAGGTGTTTTTGCACTGGCGCTGTCCGGATGGCTGGCGTCCGGCGAGTTACTGCCTCGGTTGCAGGCCAATGCCGGGGCCGACAAGCCGGCTGAGGAAACTATCAGCAACGCTGCGAAACCGTTTCGGGTCCAGGTGCAGAAATTCAGCGCGACCGAACGCCACGAGGTCTTGTCGCTGCAGGGCCGGACCGAATCTTTCAAGACACTTGACGTTCTGGTGCGCACAAAGGGCATTGTCGAGCGTGCCCTGCGGACCGAGGGTGACGTTGTCAAGGCCGGCGATCTGTTGTGTGAGCTGGATATTTCGGACCGCAAATCGCGGCTGGCGCAAGCCAAGGCCGAACTGGCCAGCGCCCAGCGTGATTTCGAAGCGGCAGAAAAACTGGCAAAGAGCAAGTTTGTTTCCGAGGCAAAGCTGGCAACCGAACGAGCCCGGCTTGATGCAGCCCGTGCGACCACCGAGCAGATGGAGCTTGATATCAAGTGGACCCAGGTCCGCGCCCCGATTGCCGGCACCGTGGTCAAGCGCCCGGCGGAACAGGGCAAGTATCTCAAAGTTGGTGATACCTGTGCGGTCCTGACGGTACTCGATCCGATCCTGGCGATCGGCCAGGTGAATGAAAGGCAGATTGGCGCAATGAAGGTCGGTTCGCCGGCAAGCTTCAAGCTGATCAGCGGCCAGCAGATATCCGGCAAGGTCAGGTTCATTGCGCCACAGGCCGATATAGCGACCAGAACGTTCCGCATCGAAATTGAAGCAGACAATCCGGGCAATCAGGTGCGATCCGGCCTGACGGCTACAATCGGCATCCCGCTGCCGGCGATGCAGGCACACCTGCTGCCGTCCAGTCTGATCAGCCTGTACGATGCCGGCGTGATCGGCGTTCACACGGTTCAAGCAGACAACACCGTCAAGTTTGCCCCGGTCAAACTGCTTTCGCAGGCCCGCGAAGGCGCCTGGGTGAGCGGATTGCCGGATGAGGTGACCATCATCACCGTCGGTCAACACTATGTTCTGGATGGTGCAGTTGTTGATCCAGTTCCTGCGTCCAGCGAGCAGACAGGAGCGCGCTCTTGATCTCGGCTCTTGAAACCATTCTGCGACGGCCAAGAGTCGTCCTGTCGCTCATGCTCATGATGCTCATTGCCGGCGTCTACAGCTATCTGACAATCCCGAAAGAGGCACGGCCCGACATTCAGGTGCCGGTGTTTTACGTTTCGATCCCCTTGCAAGGGGTATCGCCCGAAGATGCCGAGCGCCTGCTGGTCAAGCCGATGGAAGAGGAATTGCGCAGCCTTGACGGTCTGAAGGAACTGACCGGCATTGCAGCGCAAGGCCATGCCTCGATCATTGTCGAGTTCGAAGCTGACATTGATACCGAGGCTGCGGCCCGGAAAGTGCGCGAGAAGGTTGACCTGGCCAAGGCGGAACTGCCGTCAAGCGCCGAAGAACCGATCGTCAACGAGGTCAACCTCAGCCTGTTTCCCAGCATCATCGTCGGGTTATCGGGCGATGTACCCGAGCGCACGCTGTACCGTCATGCCCGCGATTTGCAGGACGAACTGGAGACGATCCCCAGCGTACTCGAGGTTCGCTTGTCCGGCCAGCGCGAGGAATTGCTTGAAGTCCTAATCGATGAAAGCAAATTGCAGTCCTACAACGTTTCGCAGGACGAACTCCTGAACGCCGTCAACCGCAACAACAGGTTGGTGGCGGCTGGCGAGATCGATGCCGGCGAGGGGCGCTTCAACATCAAGGTGCCCGGGCTGTTCGAGAATGCGCTTGACGTCTACACACTACCGATCAAGGTGTCCGACGGTACGGTCGTCAAACTAAGCGACGTTGCCGAGATTCGCCGCACATTCAAAGACCCAAGCCGGTTCGCCCGCTTCAACGGCAAACCGTCGATCACCGTCGAGGTGGTCAAGCGGCTCGGCTCCAACATTATCGAAACCAACCAGAAGGTCCGCGATCTTGTGGCCGCAAAGTCGGCAGACTGGCCGCAGACCATCCGAACGAATTTTGCACTTGATGAATCCAAGCAGATCTTCGAGGTGCTGGGCTCGCTGCAATCGTCAATCATTACGGCGATCGCGCTGGTGATGGTGGTTTGTGTTGCGGCACTTGGTACACGCTCGGCAATGTTGGTCGGCCTGGCCATTCCGACATCGTTCATGATCGGCTTTTTAATCGTCTCGCTGCTCGGCAAGACAATCAACAACATGCTGATGTTCGGCATGGTGCTGACGGTCGGCATGCTGGTCGATGGTGCCATCGTGATCGTCGAATTTGCCGACCGCAAGATGGCCGAAGGCATGCCGCGGCGTGATGCATATATTGCGGCGGCCAAACGCATGTTCTGGCCTGTTGTTTCATCGACAGCAACCACGCTGGCCGCGTTCCTGCCAATGCTGTTCTGGCCAGGCGTTCCAGGTAAATTCATGTCGAACCTGCCGACCACTGTGGTGATCGTTCTGACCGCATCCCTGGTGACCGCGATGCTGTTCCTGCCGGTTCTTGGTGGCCTGTTCGGGCGCACGGACGCGAGCGATAGCACCAACCTGAAAAGGCTTGCTGCCACCGAGAAAGGTGACATCACCGAACTGGGCGGATTTACCGGCGCCTACATCGGACTGCTGTCGCGCCTGATCCGGCATCCGCTCAAGGTGCTGATTGTCGCCGGCATGACGATCACCGGATTCTTCATGGTGTTCGCCAAACACAACAACGGCGTCACGTTCTTTGTTGAGACCGAGCCGCAGCAGGCGCTGATCTTTGTACGTGCGCGCGGTAACCTGTCGGTGCATGAAAAACTCCGTCTGGTGCGCGGCGTTGAAGACATCGTCAGGGCAATCGACGGGATTGAGACCGTTGCGACCCAAGCCGGCTCTACCAGCAGCGGCGGCATTGGCTCAGGTGCCGGGCTCGATCAGCCCAAGGATGCGATCGGTCAAATGACGATCGAACTGGAGCCGTACGGCACCCGCCGGCCGGGCAAACAGATCATCCAGGACATCCGTGACAGGACGGCAGACCTGCCCGGCATCATCGTTGAGGTAAAACAGCGCGAGAACGGCCCTGCCAGCGGCAAGGACATCCGCCTGCAGGTGCGCGCCGACAGCGTCGATGTGGCCAATGTAACGGCGACAAGGGTGCGCGAGCACCTGCAGAACAACACCAAAGGACTGATCGACATTGAGGATGAAACGCCTCTGCCCGGTATTGAATGGACGCTGCGGGTAAACCGCGAAGAGGCCGGCCGCTACGGCGCCGATGTCGTTTCGGTCGGTGCCATGGTGCAGCTTGTGACCAACGGTGTGCTGGTCGGCACCTACCGGCCGGACGACTCGCGCGATGAGGTTGATATCCGCGTCAGGCTGCCGGAAAACGAACGTGCTCTGTCGCGGCTCGACACGCTGCGCCTGCGAACCGCAAACGGTCTTGTCCCATTGGGCAACTTCGTGACCCGGGAGGTCAAACCGGCTGTTGACAGCATCGTTCGCAAGGACGGGCGGGTGTCGGTCTTCGTGAAGGCCAATGCGGCAGAAGGTGTCCTGGCCGATGACAAGGTGAAAGAGCTTGATCGGTGGCTGAAGTCGCAAGACTGGCCTAGAGACGTGCAGTTCGTCTTCCGGGGCGCGGATGAAGAACAGAAATCATCGCAAAGCTTCTTGATGAAGGCGATGCTGGCCGGCATCTTCATCATGTTCATGATCCTGCTGACCCAGTTCAACAGTTTCTATCATGCAATCTTGACCCTTTCGACGCTGGTCATGTCGGTTGCCGGCGTCCTCGTTGGCATGCTGGTCATGGGCCAACCGTTCTCGGTGATCATGACCGGGACGGGCGTCGTCGCGCTGGCCGGGATCGTGGTCAACAACGCCATCGTCCTGATCGACACCTATCACAATCTCATCAATCAGGGATTTGCCGTGCGTGATGCCGTTCTGCGCACCGCGGCACAACGATTGCGCCCGGTATTGCTGACGACGATCACAACGATATTCGGTCTGCTGCCGATGATCTATCAGCTCAACGTGAACTGGTTCACGCGCAGCGTACAGATCGGCAGTGTGACTTCTAGCTGGTGGGTGCAGTTGGCGACAGCCATTTCGTTCGGGCTGGCGTTTGCCACGCTATTGACCTTGATCCTGACGCCGACGCTGCTTGCCGCACCAACTGTTTGGGGTGAGCAGCTCCAGTCCTGGCACAACAAGTTGCGCGGCGCGAAGGCCGATGGCGGGGACACCGGCGATGATACGGTCGTTGCACCGGCTGCCGGCTTCAAGCAGGCAGCCGAATAACCCGGCTCACGCAGTCGGCTCGGCTGCCTTGCGCTGGGCCTTCCAGGCAACGTCCTGGCGGTGATAGCTGCGCATACTGACCGGAATCATGACAACATAGGCCACTGACAGGAAGGTGAGCATTTCCCACGGGTAGGTGATCAGCAGGATCATTGCAAACACCGTTGTCACGACGATAGGCAGTGCCTTGTCGCGGCTGATCTGCTGGCCAGAGCCCTTGCCGGAAAACGTCGGGATACGGCTGACGATGCCAGCCGCTACGGCCGCGACAAACGGCAGGACAAATGGTGCAGCGCTTGACCCGTCGGTGATGACCCCCAGAAACCCCAGGTACATCGGCGCCATCGCAAGCAGTGCACCGGCCGGTGCCGGGATGCCGCTGAAGAACTTGCCGGCGAACGGCGGCTTATCAGGATCATCGATGGCGACGTTGAAGCGGGCCAGACGCAAGGCGCAGCAAATCGCCAGAGCCAAGGCAACAATCCAACCGATATTCTTCAGCGAATGCAACGACCACATGTAAAGCAGCATGGCCGGTGCAACGCCGAAATTCACAAAGTCAGCCAACGAGTCCAGTTCAGCGCCGAATTTCGAGGCGCCTTTGAGCATGCGGGCGACGCGGCCATCCAGTGCATCGAGCAGGCAGGCCAGAATGACCGCGGCAACGGCCAGCTCATAACGGTCCTCCGTTGCCAGGCGGATCGCCGTGACACCGCTGCACACAGCCAGCAGGGTTATGATATTGGGCAGCAAGAAACGGATCGGCACCTTGGCAAACCGGCGTGGTTTGGCGGGCAGCTTTTCGGATCTGGGCGATTTGGCTTGTTTGTTCATGCGGCGCGGCCATTGCGCGTGGATTCGCTGTGCGCAAGATCGGCCAACACGGTTTCACCGGCGATGGCACACTGACCTACGCACACCAGCGCATTGTGGCCCGGCGGCAGATAGACATCGACCCGGCTGCCGAAGCGGATCAGGCCGAAGCGCTGACCAGCCAGCAACTGGTCGCCGATCTTGACGAACTTCACGATACGGCGGGCAACCAGGCCGGCAATCTGTACCACGCCAAGCTTTTGGCCGTCCGCCATCGCAATGGTGAGCGCCTGGCGCTCATTGTCTTCACTGGCCTTATCGAGCTCGGCATTGATGAACTTGCCAGGCACGTAATTGAGAGCTGCTAATTCGCCGTCAACAGGTGAGCGGTTCACATGAACATCGAAGACATTCATAAAAACCGAAATTCGCACCCTCTCCTCGCCATCCAAATCCAGTTCGGGCGGCGACATTACCGTCTCGATCGAGCTGATACGGCCATCTGCCGGAGAGATGATAAGACCATCGCGCAGCGGCGTGGTGCGCTCGGGATCGCGGAAGAAGTAAGCACACCACAGTGTCAGCACGACGCCGATCCAGCCGAACAAATCGGGCAGCAACCAGAACAGCACCAGAGTAACGGCGGCAAAGATCGCAACAAAGCGGTAGCCTTCCGGGTGGACCGGCACAAAGGCGGATTGGATCGATTTCAGCAACAAACGTTCTCCCGTTGGCAATCGAGTTGGGTTGTACCTGTCATGCAGTGCCCATGGCAAGCTGCCCTTAGGTTTGTGCCTAACTTATGGCTGTGGCAAGCCGGATATGTCGCTAGCCAAAACCTTGGTGGCGGCGAGTTCTCGATCATCCAGATTGGCGACCAGTTTCTGTCTCGCCTGCTCGGCTTCGCGCTGCCGATTCCACATGGTCGCGTAAACACCCTTTTCGGCCAGCAGCTGGCGGTGGCGGCCGCGCTCGACAATGTGGCCAGCCTCCAGAACGATAATTTCGTCGGCATCAATGATGGTCGACAACCGGTGTGCAATGACGAGCGTGGTACGGTCTTCGGAAACCTTGCGCAAGGCGGTCTGGATTTCCTTTTCGGTCATCGTGTCGAGCGCCGATGTAGCCTCATCAAGCATCAGGATGGGTGGCCCCTTGAGGATTGTACGGGCAATCGAGACGCGCTGCTTCTC
>JABDJG010000020.1 GCA_013002595.1 Hyphomicrobiales bacterium
CCATGGTGTTTCATGATGAAAAGCTCGACCGCCTGACCGGGGAGACCGGCCGCGTCGATCAGCTGAGCGCCGAACACCTCGGCCAGATCGCCCTTTCGGGATCGAGCGACCGCCCACAGACGCTGCAACAACTGCTCGATCAGGTGAACGACGCGGTGCCGCTGGTCATCGAGCTGAAGAGCCACTGGGACGGCTCGGAACGACTGGCCAAGCGCGCCTGCCAGCTTCTGGGCGGTTATCGCGGCCGTGTGGCCCTCATGTCGTTCGATCCCTTTGTCATGGCAGCTGTCGCCAGATTTGCCCCGGCCGTGCCGCGTGGCGGGGTTGCCGGCCTGTTTGAGCCGGCGCACTGGCCCGAACTGCCGCCCGGTCTGATAGAAGATCTGCAAACCGGTGTTGCCATGGATCGTACGGACCCCGGTTTCATGTCCTATTCGGTCAAGGCCCTTGACGGCGCGGTTGCCAGGCGGTTCCGCGCGACCGGCAAACCGGTGATATGCTGGACCGTCCGCGATGCGGCAACGGCAAAGCGCGCACTGAAGTTGTGCGACCAGATCACGTTTGAAGGATTTCGTGCGTAAGTATCGTTTAAAGAAAACTGTCACATGAGTGCCGTGATACGCACCATCAGTTCGCTGAATGAGATATCCGGCGACGACTGGGACCGGTGTGCCAACCCGGCCTCGCGCGCTTACAATCCGTTCATCTCTTACAGTTTCTTGCACGCCCTGGAAGTTTCCGGTTCGGCAACGGCTGAAACCGGCTGGCACGGCTGCCACGTGATCCTGGAAGATACGGCCGGCGCCGTCGAAGGCGTCCTGCCGTGTTATCTCAAGCCCCATTCAAGCGGCGAATATGTCTTTGATTACGGCTGGGCCGAAGCCTACGAGCGCGCTGGCGGGCGCTATTACCCCAAACTGCAGGCAAGCGTACCGTTCTCCCCGGTCACCGGCCCGCGGTTCCTGGTGCCCGATTGCGAAAACCCGGCGCATCGCAAACGGCTTTTGGCCGAAGGCGCCAAGCTGGCCTGCGAAAAGCTCAACGCATCTTCGGTCCACATCACATTTCTGCCCGAGGCAGACTGGCGTGAAATTGGCGATGACGGCTGGTTGCGCCGTACCGATACCCAGTTCCATTGGCACAATGCCGAATACAGGACGTTTGATGATTTCCTCGCCAGCCTGTCGTCGCGCAAGCGCAAGAACATCGTCCGCGAAAGGCGCATTGCGCATGGTCACGGCCTGACCATCGAACGGCTCACCGGAGCCGATATCACGGAAAGTCACTGGGACGCCTTTTACAGGTTCTATCTCGAAACAGGCTCGAGAAAATGGGGTACGCCCTATCTCAACCGGCAGTTTTTCTCGTTGATCGGGCAAACCATCGCGAACGACATCATGCTGGTGATGATCGCGCGCGACGGCCGCCTGATCGGCGGCGCGCTCAACATGATTGGTGGCGACACGCTGTTCGGCCGCAACTGGGGTGCGGTCGAGCACTATGACTGCCTGCATTTCGAGGCCTGCTATTATCAGGCCATCGAATTTGCCATCGAACGCGGCCTGGCCAGCGTTGAGGCCGGCGCACAAGGACCGCACAAACTGGCCAGGGGCTATTTGCCGAAAACCACCTACAGTCTGCATTATCTGGCCGACCCGCGCTTTGCCCGCGCGGTTGAAGACTATCTCGAGCACGAAAGATCCGCCGTCGCCCAGGACAACAAGATGCTGGGCGCCCACTCACCGTTCCGCAAGAACGATGGCGACACCGGCAACTGAAATGAGCTATTGAGATCAACGTTGAGCGGAAGGGAATCAATTCATGAGCAGTTACGACAAAGACAATGTGTTTGCCAAGATCCTGCGCGGCGAGCTGCCGTGCCACAAGGTCTATGAGGACGAGCACACGATTGCCATCATGGATCTCATGCCCCGCACCGACGGTCACACCCTGGTGATGCCAAAGGCAGCCTCGCGCAATCTGCTGGACATCGACCTTGAACAGCTCGGGCACGTCATGGCGACCGTACAAAAGATTGCCCATGCTCAGCTCAAGGCCTTTAATGCCGATGGCATCACCGTCCAGCAGTTCAACGAAGGTGCCGGCGGCCAGGTGATTTTCCACACCCACGTGCACGTTTTACCTCGCCATGAAGGCATAAAGATGCGCCCGCCAGGCGGCGAAATGGCCGACCAGAACGAGCTGGCCAGCCATGCCGCAAAGCTGGTTGCAGTGCTTGAAAACGCTTAAAGGCTAGGTGTTTAAGCCGGCTCAGGCTTTTTACGCGGCTTCTTGCCGGGTTTTTTCTTTGCCTGGGCCTTGTTGCTCGGCAGCGCCTTGCGCTCGACCGGTTTCGGCAGAGCTTTCTCCTGGTCGCGTGACAGGTAGCGGAAGGCGAGCTTTTCGCGGCCGCCCTTTGTCTTTTCGAGCAGAACCCGTACCGTGCCGCCATTGCTCAACTCACCGAACAGAACCTCATCGGCCAGTGGTTGCTTGATGTGCTGCTGGATGACCCGGGCAAGTGGCCGGGCGCCCATCTGCTCATCATAGCCTTCGGAGACCAGCCAGTTGGCGGCCTCATCGGACAGTTCGATGTTGACCTGCCGCTCGGCCAGCTGGGCTTCAAGCTGCAGCACGAATTTTTGCACAACCTGGCGCACCACTTCCGGCGGCAGATGGCCAAAGGCAACATTGGCATCAAGCCGGTTGCGGAACTCCGGTGTAAACATCTTGTTGATCGCTTCGGTGTCGTCGCCCTCACGCTTGGACCGTGTGAAGCCATAGGCCGACTTGGCCAGATCCGCCGCACCGGCGTTCGTGGTCATGATCAAGATCGTGTTGCGGAAGTCGACGGACTTGCCGTTATTGTCGGTCAGCTGACCATGATCCATCACTTGCAACAGGATGTTGAACAGATCAGGATGAGCCTTTTCGATCTCGTCAAGCAGGATAACGCTGTAGGGATGCTGATCGATCTTGTCGGTCAACAGACCGCCCTGATCGAAGCCGACATAGCCGGGCGGTGCACCAATCAGCCGCGAAACCGAATGCCGTTCCATGTATTCCGACATGTCAAAGCGCTCGATATTGACGCCGAGCACCTCTGCCAGCTGGCGGGCAACTTCAGTCTTGCCGACACCGGTCGGGCCTGAAAACAGGTAACAGCCGATCGGCTTTTCTGGCTCGCGCAGGCCGGCCCGCGACAGTTTGATTGCCGATGCCAATGTGTCTATCGCGCTGTCCTGGCCAAAAACGACCCGTTTCAGCTCAACGGCCAGGTCCCTCAGCACTTCTGCATCGTTTTTGGAGACCGTTTTCGGCGGAATCCGCGCCATCGTGGCAATCGTGCCTTCGATGTCCTTGACCCCGATCACGGTTTTGCGCTTGGACTGCGGCACCAGCATCTGGGCGGCGCCAGTTTCATCGATCACATCGATGGCCTTGTCGGGCAGTTTACGGTCCGCCATATAGCGCGACGAAAGCTCAACTGCCGTTTTAATTGCGTCGTTTGTATAGCGAACTTTATGATATTCCTCAAAGTATGGCTTTAAGCCTTTGAGAATCTTGATAGAATCTTTAACCGATGGCTCATTTATGTCGATTTTCTGGAACCGCCGCACCAACGCACGGTCCTTCTCAAAATGTTGCCGGTACTCCTTGTAGGTCGTTGAGCCGATACACCGCAGGGTACCGCTGGCAAGCGCCGGCTTTAGCAGGTTCGAGGCATCCATCGCCCCGCCGCTCGTTGCACCGGCCCCGATCACCGTATGGATCTCGTCGATGAACATGATCGCGCCGGGATGGGCCTCGATTTCCTTGATCACCGCCTTGATGCGCTCTTCGAAATCACCGCGATAGCGGGTCCCGGCCAAAAGCGTGCCCATGTCGAGCTGGAAGATCGTTGCATCTTCGAGCACATTGGGCACCTTGCCGGTCACGATCTGCAGCGCCAGGCCTTCGGCGATCGCTGTCTTGCCGACGCCGGGATCGCCAACCATCAAGGGGTTGTTCTTGCGCCGCCGGCACAGGATCTGGATCATCCGCTTGACCTCGGCCTCACGGCCGATCAGCGGATCTATACTGCCGTCGGCAGCTTTCATGTTGAGATTGACGCAATAGGCCTCCAGCGCATCGCCGCCGGCCTTGCCGTCTTCGCCCTCTTCGAACTCTTCATCTTCCTCGGTGCCACGCGCCGGCCGCGCCTCACTGCCGCCGGGACGCTTGGCAATCCCGTGCGAGATGTAGTTGACCGCATCGTAGCGCGTCATGTCCTGTTCCTGCAGGAAGTAGGCCGCATGGCTCTCGCGCTCGGCAAAAATTGCAACCAGCACATTGGCGCCGGTCACCTCTTCGCGGCCGGACGACTGGACGTGAATGACTGCCCTTTGGATAACCCGCTGGAAACCGGCAGTGGGCTTGGAATCCTCGCCATCATCAAGCACCAGGCTGGCCAGTTCATTGTCGACATAGGATTCGAGATTGCGCTGCAAGACAGCAAGATCGACATTGCAGGCGCGCATGACCGCGGCAGCGTCGGTATCTTCGATCAGCGCCAAAAGGAGATGTTCAAGCGTCGCGTACTCATGGCCGCGATCGTTTGCCACCGATAATGCCCGGTGAAGAGCCTGTTCTAGACTGCGAGAAAACGTTGGCACGAGCTCACTTCACTCCTTTTCCATCACACATTGCAGGGGATGCTGGTGCCGCCGGGCCAGATCCATCACCTGAGTCACTTTGGTCTCTGCGATATCATAGCTGTAGACACCGCAAATCCCGACACCTTTTTGATGGACATGCAGCATGATCATGGTCGCTTCCTCACGTCCCTTGTGAAAATAGCGTTCCAGAACATGCACCACAAACTCCATTGGCGTAAAATCGTCGTTCAATAACAGCACCTTGTACAAACTCGGCGTTTTCGTCTTCGGCACCGTCCGGGTAATGACCCCGGTCTGCTCATCATCTCGATTGTTGGACTTGTCCGACATGGTTCTAATTCAACAACTTGTACCAAACATACTACGCATCATCCAACCGCTGGATGACTCGCAGCACAGATCATACCCGCCAATATATAATCTTTAATGTGCGTTTTGGGAGACCCCAAACCCACAGATCACGAAAAAACGATAAAAAAAACCGCCCGGTGAATGGATCACCGGGCGGTCTCAACTCACAAAGTCAGGCGATCTAGAACGCCCGGACTTGTCTCTGTTCGGTCAAAACTGCTTATTTTGCAGCAGCTTTGCCGGAAAACTGTTCGATCTTGCCTTCGAAAGGCTTGTAGGCTTCCTTGGCAGCATTGGCATACAACTCGCCAAATTTGTTGAGCTGGCCAACGTAGGCTTCAAACATGTCCTTGGCATAGCCCTGCTGAACTTCCAGAGCTTTGTCGATGGACTTTGCGGCAACAACCTTCTCGAAAACCGCTGCATTCTGCTCGAAAGACTTGCGGGAGAATTCAACGGCTTCGGTCGCAATCGACTGCATGCCCTTGGTCACGGCGGTTGCGCTGTTTACATAAGCTTCCACGCCTTCTTTGCCGAAAGCCTGAATTTCTTCGAAAGATTTAATCATGGTGCTCTCCATAAATTGGTTTGGCCCGTCGGCCCGATGGCCTCTGTTGATGGCTTTATATGCGCTGCAACATAGATTTGTCAAGAATTATTTTGCACTGCAACATAAATTGTTTTCTGCCGGCTCTTTACCGACTGGTAAGCATCATTGGCCGAATATGACCGTAGGTTCTGAGTCCCACGCGGCAAACGCCGCAAAGTGAGTAGCGTACTGGTAGCTGGTAGTGGCCAACTTTTCCCCCTGAATTTGCCCGAAAAAGTACATTATCCGCACTATGTTGGCGGACTTGTGCAATGACAGGTTCAGCGATTCAGACAAGTACGCAATTTCACCGGTTTATTGGACGATAGAACAGGGCACGATAAGTTGGGAATGAACCATATGTTATTGTCGATATCAGCAGCGGCCGGACAACCAAAGCCCCAGGGCAAACGGCGATTCGTCGATGCACTGGCTGCACTGCTCGCCGGCCTGTTCGCGCTCTTGTTAGTCGTACAACCGGTATCGGCGCGCCAGCCGTTTGCAACGATTGCAATCGATGCCCGCACCGGCAAGGTTCTTTATTCGCGCAGCGCCGATGCCCGGCGTTATCCAGCTTCGCTGACTAAGGTCATGACACTCTATCTGGTGTTTGAGGATCTCAAAGCCGGCAAGATTAAACTGAACACCAAGCTGCGCGTCTCAAAATATGCTTCCCGGCGTCCGCCGTCAAAACTGGGCCTGAAACCTGGCGACACCATCCGGGTCAGGGACGCCATCGGAGCGCTGGTCACCAAATCGGCTAATGATGTTGCATCCACGGTCGCAGAAAACCTCTCGGGCAGCGAGGCCGCATTTGCCAGGAGGATGACCAGCAAGGCGCGTGATCTCGGCATGACCCGGACCACGTTTCGCAACGCATCGGGGTTGCCGGACAGGGCTCAAGTAACCACCGTGCGCGACATGGCGACCTTGGCGTTGCGCATTCAGAGGGATTTTCCCAAGGAGTATCGCTATTTTTCAATGCGCAGCTACAAGTACGGACGCCGCAATTACCGCAATCACAACCGCCTTCTGGGCCGCACCAAGGGTGTTGACGGCATCAAGACGGGCTACACGCGGGCATCGGGTTTCAATCTGGTCACATCGGCCCGCCGCGGCAAGAAGCGCGTCATCGCCGTGGTGGTCGGCGCCAAATCGGGTGGCAGCCGCAATCGCTATATGTCATCACTCATCAATCGCATGTTCAAGACCAAGCGTCTGACATCGGGCAGCCATCTGGCCCGGGTTGCGGGAACACCCCCTGGATACACGTCCAAAAAGGCGATCACGCTTGCAAAAGCCAAGTCCACCTTGCCGCCATTGCCGCGCGCCAAGCCCGTCCAGACAGATGATATCGGCCTGGTCGCTGCCAGCTCTCAACCCGCCATCAGCAAGAAGGTCGAGATTCCCACC
>JABDJG010000309.1 GCA_013002595.1 Hyphomicrobiales bacterium
ACTAAAGTCTATACACGTCAAAGGGGTCGAGGCGCCACATAAGTGACTAAATCTCGGCCAAATCCGCACAGGCCGCCTGCTCAATCAGGGTCAACTCGCGCCGAACCTCCTCATGAACGTCAGTGAGCCCCTTATAGGCAAGTTGCTGGGCGTCCAGATCCTCGATCTGCTTGCGCATCGAGGCCGCCAGCGTTGCCCCGTCAGGGTGTCTTTTCAGGACTCCGAGCGGGTCGTTGCAGATTTTGATTGTAAACAGCACATCGCCGCTGCGCGGCAGTTTGCTGAGCGTCTGGCGTTCTATCCTGATCCAGGCACTGACTTGCCCCTTGGCATTGACCAGTGATTTGCCGGCGTGATCGGTGGTTGGATAATACAGCCGCGGCTCATCGAACAACGACCAGTTATACCTTTCAACCGGCTGTCCAGGCTTGAGATTGCTAAAGATGCGCTCAATGAGCAGGGCGTTGCGCGATCCAGGCCCGAACCCTGGCACCGGCCCGTGCACATCGGCCATGGCTTGGCCGAACTTTTCCTTGAGCGACCATCCCGAGGGAAAGCACAAGACGGCAGCAACCAGCCGGTGCCGGCCTTCACTACTGCGCATCAACACCAGGTCGTCCTGTATCAGCCGCGCCGCCAGTTCCAGCGGGCGGGCCTCAAAGTCGGAGATCTTGTAGGTTGTATCCGTTGGCTTGAAGGTCACGGTGCCCGAGCCGGCCTGATAGAGTGCCGGATACTGGAGCGGCAAATAATCGAGCAGCGCCTCAAGCACCTCACGTTGCGCCTCGCCGGTGTCGTCTTCGGCCTGAAAGACATCGCTGTGCCGCTCGCCCAGCAACCTGTTCTTTTCGGCAAGGTGCGGCGCAACATTATCGTCGACCTCGATCCAGCCAGTGGGATCAAGCGCCCCCAGTCCGATGGTGAAGGGCTGAACCGAGCCGTCATAGGGTGTGTGCAGTTTGATCGTCATGGTTGAACACTAACCAGTCACAACGCAATAACACAACTGCCACTTGACCGGCGGCCCGGTGCAGGCGATACCGCCGTGATTAGAGGGAACGAACAATTGCAATTGCGGTCGCGTGCCATCCGCCTGAAACTGGGCCTGCAAACCATTCTGGGCCTGGGCCGGCGCGGATTTTTCATTCCCTACGGCGCGGCAGAAAATGTCGACGGCCACGAACAGCAGAGCTATTCCTGGATCAAGGCAGCGTTCGATGCCCGGCGCGATGACTTTGCTGCGTTCCTTGCCCGCATCGATGCCCATGCCGATGCCCTGCTCGCAATCAAAGGTCTTAAGCCGCCACAGCCGCGTTTCGAGCAGGACTGGTTCCCCCGACTTGATGCAGCAGCGCATTACACGATGGTGCGCGAACAGGCTCCAAAGCGGATTATCGAGATCGGCAGCGGGCATTCGACCCGTTTCATGGCTCGCGCGCTTGCCGATGGCGATCTGACCGCTGACGTCACCGCCATCGACCCGCACCCGCGCGCCGATATCTCCAAGCTGCCGGTCAAGCTTGTGCGCCGCCCGCTCCAGGATACCGACCGGGCGCCGTTCACTGCGCTTCAGCCGGGCGATTTCCTGTGCATCGATTCCAGCCATGTCTATATGCCGGGCACCGATGTCGAAGTCCTCATCAACCACATCCTGCCGCAGTTGCCGGCCGGCGTGTTCGTCTTCGTTCACGACATCTTCCTGCCCGATGCCTACCCGCCCAATTGGCAGCCAACCGGTTATAACGAACAGAACGCCATTGCCACCTTGCTGCAGGGCCCCTATGAGCCGGTTTTTGCCAGCGCCTATGCGGCCACGTACATGACCGCCGATGTCGACAAGACTGTTCTCGGCAAGATCCCGCTCCACCCCGGCGGCATAGAAAACGGCCTATGGCTGCGCAAGACGGGCTAGAGCGGTTCACACTGCATTGTCTGCCTTCCTTGGGCTTGACCCAAGGATCCAGTCTCCAACCCGGAAAACACCTGCTGGAGGAACCGGGAACGAGCACTCCTTTGGCTAAAACGCCCAATAATCAGCACAGAGCTCATAGGTTCTTGGGCCCTTGGGTCAAGCCCAAGGGAGGCAAATAGGGGAGGCGAACCACGCCAGACCGCCACGGCCCGCAGTCGCGAATGGGAGCTTGCTCCTGCTAAACCGGACAGCAGTGGGTCAAACCCGAGGATGGCAGATTGGACCAAAGGAGAAAGAGTTCTCCAACAGTCTGCTAAAGCAAAGCCATCAGATATCCAAAACCAGATATGCGTCTCGTTCGAAATAATGGATCGCAGCAGCAATCTTTTCATCAAGGGTGGGATTCTCCTTTTGATGCTTCAGATTGCTAACGACCATTTGCAAATCGTGGATTGAGATAAACACCTTGAACCCACGCTCAAAGACCTCGATCGGCGTGAAATTGTCCTCCGCCCAGTCGGCCTCATCGGGGTCCAATACCAGTGCCTTCGTCTTGGCATTTATTTGATCAACGCTCTCCAGGTAGACCGAATGTCGCCAATCCATTTGCTCGACATTTGACACAATTCCCTGGAGATCGGTCTCGATTGCATCTGTCATATGGTCCACCATTCCTCATTTGAGCGGGATGCGGGAGCATGACGTAGCACACTTATGCTCGTCCCGTTCTAATGCTCAATCGTCTCAGATTGAAGCAGCGCCTTCAGGCCCTCGCGGTAGGACGGATAGATCAACTCGTAGCCCAGATCGTGCTTGATGCGCTCGTTCGAGACGCGTTTTGATTCGGCATAAAAGCTGCGGCCCATGGGGGACATTTCGGCCGCCTCGAAGTCAACCTCCGGCGGCGCATCGACTTTGAGCAATTCAGCCGCATGGGCAACCACGTCCTGCGGCGGCGCGGCCTCGTCATCGCACACATTGTAGGCCGTTCCCGGATCTGGCCGGTCAATGGAAGCGGCCAGCACACCGGAAATATCATCGACATGGATGCGGCTGAAAACCTGGCCCGGCTTGATGACGCGCCGCGCCGTGCCCTTGCGCACGCTTTCAAGCTGATTGCGGCCGGGCCCGTAGATGCCGGCAAGCCGGAACAGATGAACCGGCAGGCCGTGTTTGGTGTGCAGCGCCAGCCATCCGCTTTCAGCCTCAAGCCGGCGCCTGCCGCGCTCGGTTGAAGGGGTGAGCTCGGATGTCTCGTCGACCCAGCCGCCGGCACGGTCACCATAAACGCCGGTCGTCGACAGATAGCCGGCCCATTCGATGTGCCCGGCATGGCGGACGATCTGCGTTGTGCATGAGGTCAGCACCGGATCGCCATCCTTGCCGGGCGGGATCGACGAGACCAGATGGGTTACCTCATCAAGCGCGCCCGGTGGCAGTGCCGCGCTGCCATCAAACGGCACCTGACCGTAACCGGCTGCTGCCAGAGATGCTTTGGCTTCCTGCGACCGATAAGTACCCGTCACCTTCCAGCCGTCAGCGAGCCGGCAGGCAAGTGCTGCAGCGCTGTAGCCCATGCCGAAGCAGAACAGATGCTTCATCTGCCGGCCTCCTGCCACTCGCCAAGCACATCGCGATCAGTTTCATCACCGGCGTGCTCTTGGCGCAGCGCCTCGATGGTTGCCGTGTCGCCAAGTTGGCCCAGGGCCCAGACCGCCATTGCCCGCACCAGGCCGGAAGGGTCACACAGCAGCCGCTCGACCACCGGTATCATGGTCCGGTCCGCGCTGTTGCCGATCGCGATCAGCACATTGCGCACGAACCGGTCGCGCCCGGTGCGTTTGACCGGCGAACCGGCAAACAGTTTGCGAAAAGCTGCATCATCAAGCCCGGCCAGCATCGCCAGATCGGGCGCCATCAGGTCGTCGCGTGCGGTCAGCTTGGTCTCAGCGGCGTCACGGGCGAATTTGTTCCATGGACATACCGCCAGGCAATCATCACAGCCGTAGATCCTGTTGCCCATGGCGCCGCGGAATTCTTGGGCAATATGACCTTTGTACTCGATGGTCAAATACGAAATGCACCGGCGGGCATCGATCTCATATGGGTTCGGAAAGGCTTTTGTCGGGCACACGTCGAGACAGGCCCGGCAGGCCCCGCAATGATCGTCCTCGCCGTTGCCGGCGGCCAGTTCCGCGCTGGTCAGAATAACGCCGAGAAACAGCCACGAGCCAAACTGGCGTGACACCAGATTGGTGTGCTTGCCCAGCCAGCCGATGCCGGCCGCCTGCGCCAGCGGCTTTTCCATGAGCGGCGCGGTGTCGACAAACACCTTCACATCGCCGCCCGATACATTGGCCAGCCATTGCGCCAGGGCCTTGAGCTTGCCCTTGACCACATCGTGATAGTCACGGTTGAGGGCATAGACCGAAATGACGCCGCTGGACCGTTGCTCCAGGCGCGCTATCGGGTCGATGGTCGGCCCGTAGTTCATGCCCAGCACCACGGCGGATCGCGCACCCGGCCACATGGCTGTGGGCTGCTTGCGGCGCGCGCGGGTGTCGGCGAGCCAGTCCATCGTGCCATGCCGGTCAGCCGCAACAAACGCTTCGAGCTGTTCACCGATCTCAGGCGCCAGCTCGGCACCGGCAATCGACATTACATCGAAGCCGGCAGCAAGCGCACGTTTCTCCAGGCGTTGTTCGATAGAGCTATGGCTACTCATCCCTTCAATCTATCAGAAATCCAGGTCCGCATAAGTACGCGGTGGCGTGATGCCGCGCACATGATCAGCCAGCAGCGGCCGGAACGACGGCCGTGACTTGATCCGCTGATACCATGACTTGGCCGCCTCGTTGGAACTCCAGGGTACATCGCCGAGATAATCCAGGCACGAAAGGTGCGCGGCCGCAGCAAGATCGGCGAGTGTCAACCGGTCACCGGCCAGCCAGTTTCGCTGCTCCGACAGCGCGCCGATATAGTCCAGATGCTGGCGGATCCGCCCGAGCCCGGCCCTGACCCGGTTCATCTTTGGTGTGCCGCCACCGGCACCGTTGGCCAGAAACCGGCGAATGACCTTTTCCATCAGCACCGGGCCGCCGACCTCATGATGGAACTTGGCATCGAACCAGGCGGCCAGCCGCCGCGTTTCCGCCCGCTCGCCGGCCGATGCGCCGAGTAGCGAGCCATTGAATCCGGCATGTGCCTCCTCGATATATTCCGAGACCGCTTCAACGCCGGCCGCAACCGTCTTGTCGTCGTCGATATAGACCGGCAGCATGCCGCTCGGATTAAGTTTGAGGAAGCCGGCGCGTTGTTCCCAGGGCCGTTCTTCCATCAGTTCGACCTCGGCGCCGTATTCGCTCAGCTGAAGTCTGATGCGCCGGGAAAATGGATCAAGCGGATAGTGCAGCAATCTTGCCATGTCGAATGCGTATTGAACCTATTTTGCGGAACGGCACTAAGTCGGTATAGAACCAGCCGGGATCATTGCCAAGCGATTCGCCGCCTGGTGCCGGATTGCAGTCGATCAGGTTTATCGATTTTGATGGGGATCGCCGAGTGCTGATAGAACAGATAATCGTTCTTGCGATCATCCAGGGCATTACCGAGTTCTTGCCGATTTCATCCTCCGGCCACCTGATTCTGGTGCCGGCGCTGACCGGCTGGCCCGATCAGGGACTGATTACCGATGTGATGGTTCACATGGGCTCGTTCCTGGCTGTTCTGGTCTATTTTCGCCGCGATGTGCTCAATCTCATAATAGGCGGCCTTGAGTTGCTGCGCGGCCGCTGGACAGATGACGGCCGCATGGCGCTGTATATCGTAGCAGCAACCATTCCGGCGGTTGTGTTTGGACTGACGCTACAGAAAACCGGCTTTCTCGAAATGGTCCGGGGTCCGCAGATCGTTGCCTGGAATGCGATCATTTTCGGCATCGTGATGTACGTGGCCGACCGGTTTGGTGAACAGGTCAGGGCAATGGAGCAAATGAAGTTTGCGCCGGCGATGATTATCGGTGTTGCCCAGGCGCTCGCCATCATCCCCGGCACCAGCCGATCGGGCATCACCATGTCAGCGGCCCGGGCGCTCGGTTTTACCCGGCCTGAAGCTGCCCGGTTCTCCTTTTTGCTCGGCATTCCCGCCATAGCCGGCGCCGGTATCCTGGTGCTCGGTGATGCGCTCGCCAGCGGCGAAACCATATCGATGTCCGCAGTCGTGACCGGCGCCCTGACATTCTTGACCGCGCTGGGTGCCATCGCCTTCCTGATGGCCATGGTCAGGCGCATGTCGCTCCTGCCCTTCGTGATCTACCGGCTGGTGCTGGGCATAGTTTTGCTATGGCTGGTCTACAGCGGGTTTTTCACCGGTGTTGCCTGATCTAGGGCCCTGACCCTGCGGTCAGGCGTTTGTCGTCCTGGTGAACTGGCCGGCCTTGCGGTAGCGGTACAGGTAGCTTGGCACGATCGACTCGATGCCCTGCGGTGAAATGCCAAGCCCCTCGAGCGTGCGGCCGTCCGCCGTGCATGCTTCGGAAACAATGTTGTCGGACTTCAGCAGTTCGACCTGATCCATCGTCAGCAAGGGTTTGGGCAGGAGCCCGAGGACCGCAGCCATCATCTTGGCCAGGCCAAATGGCAGCGGCGCCAGGAAGCGCCTGCGGGCGGTGGTTTTCAGTGTGAATTCCATGATCTGCTTGAGACTCATGGTCACCGGGCCGCCGAACTCGAAAGTCTTGCCGGCATGGCGGTCATGATGCGTTGCCAGTTCGCTCATGCCATCGGCGACATCACCGACAAAGACCGGTTGGAACAGGGTTTCACCGCCGCCAATCAGCGGCAGGGCAGGCGCAATCCGCGCCAACCCGGCAAACCGGTTGAACAGATCGTCTTCCGGTCCGAAGATCACCGACGGGCGCACGATGATGGCGCCGGGAAACAACGCCTTGGCGCGCGCTTCGCCTTCGGCCTTGGTACGTGCATAAGTGCTGCTCGAGCCGGCATCGGCGCCAATTGCCGACATCTGGATGAAAGAATTGGCGCCGGCCTGTTTTGCTGCCCTGGCGGAGGCCTCGGCGCCAGACACGTGGATGGCATCAAACGTCTGGCTGCCGCTGATGGACAGGATACCGGTCAGATTGATCACGATATCCGCGCCCTGACATGCCGCCAGCACTGAATCGGGGTAGCGCACATTTGCCTGCACCGGCATGATCTGCCCGACGCTGCCGAGTGGCTGCAGGTGGCCGGCAAGATCCGGCCGCCGCATCGCTGGTCTGATCCGGTAGCCGCGCTGTGCCAGCGCGCGCACCAAATGGCGTCCGACAAAGCCCGATCCGCCGATCACCGTCACCAATTTGTTCGTCGCATCTGCCAAGTGAATTCTCCCGCGCCTCTAAAGTAGCTAGCTTGCGATTGTTTAGCCCGCGCCAGCCCGGTTGCAAAGCATTTTGGCCGCAAAATCGACGCTAGAGCGCGATTGCTGTGTTGACAAGCAGGTCATGCCAGCCGTAAGAGAACGCGGCTGTGCGGTGATGTTTAAACTGCAAACCGGAATGCGAAAGATGATGTGGCCCTAACGCCATCATTGAACGCCAGCCCCGGAGCCCAGGTGGCGGAATTGGTAGACGCGCTAGCTTCAGGTGCTAGTTTCCGTATGGAAGTGGAAGTTCGAGTCTTCTCCTGGGCACCAATGTTTTCTGACTTGCCGGATGACTTGACGGCAGGTCGATGCGGGTGCATTGATCGCGCCACGACCTGGCTTCAAACCTACCCTGGAACACGACAGCCCATCTTCCCGCAACGTGCGCGACTTGGCAGTCTTGCAGCAAAATCTGATCTTCGGAGTAAAATTGAAAATGACTGATGCTTCTGCGGCCGCCCTGGCCACCGGCACACTTTATGGCGATCATGTCCATCCGATCAAACGAACGATCAACGATTCCGGCATCGAGATGGTTTGCGACACCCACAGATCGCAACTGATCGCTTGTGGCCTCGACATTGCTGACGTGGCCGGCTTTAACGTGCTGGAATGTGGCGGAACCGGCCGTGATGCCCTGGGTTGGGCCCGGTTGGGTGCCAAACATGTCACCCACATCGACTTGTCCGCTTCAAACGTTGAGCGTCTCAAGGCCTATTGCGAATCTGCCGGAATTGACAACTTGACGGCGATCAACGGCAACATCTTGGATCATGATTTGCCGCAGCAGTCCTATGACATCGTCCGCTCACGCGGCGTCTGGCATCATCTGGAATATCCGGCCCGCGGTCTGGCGCGCTACGCAAGCTGGTGCAAGGTCGGCGGTCTTGTTCACCTCAATGCCTACAGGGCCGGCACATTCTATTATTACGGCGTAACGATGTTTCGCGAACTTGCCGATCTTGTGCCGATCGAGGTGATCGAAAAAGTCATGGACGAGGCTGGAGTGACGGCAACCCGTGCCGGATGCCTGCTGGATGATTTTTATGTGCCATTCATGCACCCGTTAACCCACCAGTGTGTTGCTGATGATTTCGCAAGGGTTGGTTTGGCCGTTATCTGGCCGGAAAATCGGCAGTGGGATGAGGTCAACCATGACATCCGCTATCCCGACATGCCCGAAAAGGTTGAGCACATCCAGTATTGGATGCGCAAGGAACAGCACGTCGACCCGAGCCCGGAATTGATATCCAGTTTGTCCTATCAAAGTGCGCAGGATGAACGCCGGCTCGCCAGCAATGTAGCTGGCGCCGACATGAGCCAAAGCGCTTTTGCGGAATTTTCCGATGCTGCCCGGCGCAGTGCGGATACCGAGCTGGTCGCCCATGAACTGGTCAAGGCGTATCTGGTGCATCATTATGAAATATCGGTGTTGCCGATGAGTGCCCTGGAACGCCACACGCGGTTGTCGCAACAATTACAGCGCGCCACCGAGCGGGTTGCCAATCGCTAACTCATTGATGTGGAGCAGGTTTCCAGCCGAAAAGTGCTTCAACTTTTCGGCAACATGCTCTAAGACGGGGCTAGAGCGGTTCATTGTTACATGGAACCGCTCTTATCGTTGGGATAAGCGCCAACACCCGTCATGGTCGATCGATGCCCGGATACACATGAAGATAAACCTTTATAAAGGCGATCTGCCCGACGATCTCGATTTGGGTTCGGTCGTGGCCGTTGATACCGAAACGCTCGGCCTAAATCCATTGCGCGACAAACTGTGCCTGGTGCAACTGTCCTCAGGTGGGGATGATGCTTATCTGGTCCAGCTCGATCGCACGACCTATGACTGCCCGAATTTGAAGGCGCTGATGGCGTCACCGGATGTGGTGAAGATTTTCCACTACGCCCGGTTTGATATGGCAGTCATGAAACACCATCTGCAGGTTGACGTCGGGCCCGTCTACTGCACCAAGATAGCCTCTAAACTGGTGCGCACCTATACTGACCGGCACGGCTTGAAGGATTTGGTCCGCGAAATGCTCGGCGTTGATTTGTCAAAGGTGCAGCAAAGTTCCGACTGGGGCACACCTGTATTGTCGTCGGATCAGCAAAAGTATGCCGCCGACGATGTAAACTATCTGCACGAACTCAAATCCCGGCTCGACCAGATGCTGCGCCGGGAAGGCCGCGAAGAGCTGGCAAAGAGCTGTTTTGAGTTTTTGCAGACCCGAATAGAGCTTGATTTGGCCGGCTGGAGCGAAACCGACATATTCTCGCACTGATCGAACAGTCGGGGCTTGGCGTCGGAGATACGGCATGAACGCGACATCACAGCACTCTTTGGACCAGCCAGTGCGCCCGCCCTGGTACACGCGCCCTATTGTGGTGATGAACTGGCTGGCCCTGGCGTTGACCATCGGTCTGCTGGTGACTTTCCTGATCCAGGCCGGGATGCTGGAAACGATTATGGCGCCCAGGCAGGCCGCCCAACCCAAGGATGTCACTCAGGAAAAGGTTATCGTCAAAACGTCGTCCGTCAACGGCTATGACGGCGAAGAACAGCCCTACCAGATCGACGCCGCCGCTGCGGCTCAAGATCCCGACCGACCCAACATCATCGGGCTCGATAAGGTCACCGGCCAGCTGCGCAAGGCATCCGGCCAGGTTTTCACTATTGCTGCAGACAATGGAATTTACGATTCACGCACCCGCACCCTCGATCTGAAGGACAATGTCGTCATCGTATCCCAGGACCGCTTCGTTGCTAAAATGCCCACGGCAAGGATTACGCTTGAAAACAAGGAGCTCTTTACCGATGATTATGTAGTCGTGACGCTCAAGACAGGCGATATTACCGCGAACGGATTGCGAATAACCGATAACGGCAAGAACATCACGTTTCTAAATCGGGTTAAGGCCAAACTGAGGCAAGCCTCGGCAAAGGAGAACAAACAGCAATGAACAGCAGCAATACAATGCGCGGTTCCGATCCTGCAATTTCTCGCATCATCGCCCTGGCCGCCTGCCTGTTGATCCTTGCGCCGGCGGTTTCCACTGCCCAGACGGTCAATACGACAGGCCTTGCCGCCGAAGCCAAGGGGCAAAAGGACGTCGATATCGAATCCGATCAGATGCAGATCAAGGAAGTCGAAAAACTTGCGATCTTCACCGGCAACGTCGATGCCCGCCGCGGCAACGTCAAGCTCAAGAGCGACAAGCTTGTGGTGCATTATGACGATACCAAAAAGAAGGCAAGCGGCGGCAAGACCGAGGTCACCCACCTGGATGCCACCGGTCACGTCGTGATCATCACCAGGAACCAGCGCATCACCGGCAATTGGGCAAAGATGGATGTCAAAGCCAATCTGCTCAATGTCGGCGGCAACGTGGTCGTCACCCAGGGGAAAACCGTCGTCAAAGGTAAAAAACTGTTCGTCGACCTGAACACCAATGTCAGCAAATTCAGCGGCGGTCGCGTAAAGGGCAGCTTCGTTCCCAGTGGGAATTGATCTGCTAGAGCATGTTTTGCTTATACGGAATCATTTGACCGGGTTTTCGCGTCTGCTGGCAAGGCACAGTCCACGCCATAGTCTGGCCGACCATAAGTGGACTGTAACGACGTCCAGCGGGCGCGAAAACCCGGCCCTTCGGGTGGACCAAATCGGCCCATCGGACGTCGTTACGAAACTTGCCCGATGCCCCACATCGCGCTACGTTCCATAACTAGCCGAGTGAACCGATTTGGACCATCAAATGGTTCCGTCTAAGCAAAACATGCTCTAGTCCGCTCCGAACCTGTGAATTTCATGCAAATTTAATCAAATTGCGCGGTAATGATGCTCAAGCGAACTGAAAAGGACACCGATATGCCCAGCGCCAAAGCTGGACGTGCGCCGCAGGTAGCGGCAAAGCGTCGGCCGGGTGCAGGTAAGGGCAAAACCGGTGTGCCGCGTCATGTTGACGTTCAGGACGGGATCGTCGCGCGTAACTTGGTGAAAAGTTACAAACGCCGGCCAGTTGTGAGGGATGTAAGTCTTTCGGTTCGCCGTGGGGAAGCTGTGGGTCTGCTTGGTCCTAACGGCGCGGGGAAAACGACGGTGTTCTACATGATCACCGGTTTGATCGCACCGGACTCGGGGTCAATCAGTTTCGACGGGGATGATGTCACGCTCTTGCCGATGTACCGGCGTGCGCGTCTTGGCATAGGTTATCTCCCTCAGGAACCTTCGATATTTCGGGGGCTCACGGTTGAAGAGAATATTCGTGCTGTTCTTGAGCTGAATACAAGAGGCAAGGTTCAGCGCGAAAGTAAGTTGCGTGAGTTATTGTATGAGTTTCAGATCGAACATATTCGGCATACGCCAGCTGTGGCGTTATCTGGCGGAGAACGTCGCCGGGTTGAAATCGCCAGAGCCCTTGCCGTCAATCCCAGATTTATGCTTCTCGACGAACCCTTCGCAGGGATTGATCCAATTGCAATCAATGATATCCGCCAGCTGGTGCGACAGCTCACCTCTCGGGGAATCGGGGTGCTTATTACGGATCACAACGTTAGGGAAACCCTTGAACTCATCGACCGTGCCCTCATCATCCATGAGGGCCAGGTACTGATGGAGGGCACGCCGCGTGAGATTGTCGACAATCCCGACGTCCGCCGGCTCTATCTTGGCGAAAAATTCAGTCTTTGATGCCATAGTGTGCCAGTCGGTGCATATTATGCACCTGAAAGGCAAAGGTTAGGCGACGGATGGCACTCAACCAACGGCTTGAGTTGCGTCAGGGCCAGTCCCTGGTGATGACCCCGCAGCTGCAGCAGGCAATCAAGCTTCTGCAGATGTCGAGCCATGAGCTGCAGAGCTTTGTTGAAGCCGAACTGGAGCGAAATCCGCTGCTTGAGCGTGATGAAACATCAGACAATCCGCCTGGCAAGACAGAAAACATCGAGCCGGCCACCGAGGGCGCTGTCCAGGACATTGCCGGCACGCTCGGCGATGACAGTGCCACGGCGGAAAAACTCGAAACCATGGATACCGATCTGGCGAATGTTTATGCCGACGAGGCGCGCGCCGACACTGAAGCCCGCGTTGCCGGTGCGGTAACCGATTCCAGCTGGGCCAGTTTACGCTCATCAAGCGGTGGCGGCGGAGACGGCCAGTCGTTCAACCTTGAAGCGACATTGAGCGAGGAACGCACGCTGGTGGCTCATCTCACCGAACAGCTGAATTTGGCCGTTTCGGACCCGAGCCAGCGCCTGATTGGCCTGCACCTGATTGGCATGCTCAATGATGCAGGTTACCTCAAGGCGGATATGGACGCCCTGCAGGAGCAGCTTGGCGCCTCACCGGAAGCGATCGGCGCGGTACTCGAAACCGTGCGCACGTTCGATCCGCCCGGTGTTTTCGCCAGGGATCTGAAAGAGTGTCTGGAAATCCAGCTCAAGGAGCGTGATCGCTATGATCCGGCCATGCAGGCGCTGGTCGAAAACCTCGAACTGCTGGCGAAACGTGATTTTGCCAAGTTGAAGAAACTGTGCGGCGTCGACCTTGATGACATCAAGGACATGGTGCTGGAAATTCGTGAACTCAACCCGCGGCCAGGCAATGTGTTTGGCGAGGTCGTCGTACAGCCGGTCGTCCCGGACGTGCAGGTCCGTGCGGCGCCGGACGGCACCTGGCAGATTGAATTGAACAGCGAGACCTTACCGCGCGTTTTGGTTAATAACCAGTATTACGCGACAGTTTCGGCCGGCAGCCAGCGCGAGGAAGACAAACTTTACCTCAGCGAGTGCCTGTCAAATGCCACTTGGCTGGTCAAGAGCCTTGATCAGCGCGCCCGCACAATCCTGGCGGTTTCACGTGAGATCGTGCGTCAGCAGGACGCTTTTCTGGTACACGGCGTCGAAGCCCTCAAACCGATCACGCTCAAGACAGTTGCTGAAGCGATCGATATGCATGAATCGACCATCAGCCGCGTCACCTCCAACAAGTATATGGCGACCCCGCGTGGTATCTTTGAACTGAAATATTTCTTCACGACAGCAATATCCTCCTCGGAGGGAGGCGATGCACATTCCTCTGAATCCGTTCGCCACAAGATCCGCGAACTGATTGATGCTGAGACAGCAAAAGACATACTTTCCGATGACATGATCGTCGATATTCTACGTGAAGCGGGTATCGATATAGCCCGCAGGACAGTGGCCAAGTATCGAGAATCATTGGGAATTCCATCGTCCGTGCAACGCCGACGAGAAAAGCGGGCCTACGGCTGACAACCGTCCGTTCAGCCAATCCACAATCGGTCAATCAAGACAGTTGACTTCCGCCTTCGGTCTATTTAGGTTCCGCCCGCGGTCGCGGGGCAGGACTGTTAACGCGCCCGAAACAGCGCCAAACAGTCGTCGCCAGGTCGATCTGGTGAAGGGCATAAAAGGTCGAAAATCACAATCTGGAATTTTGCGTCTTGAGCCCTACATATGCTAGGGTCCAAGGAGCGATTGACAAAACATGCAAGTACTCGTAACCGGCAAGAATCTGGATATTGGAGATGCGCTTCGCACGCATCTGACCGATAAGTTGACCGAAAACGTCGGTAAGTATTTTGACGGCGCTGTAAGAGCTATGGTGACGGTGGAAAAACAGCGTTCCAGCTTCTCCACCGATTGCTCGTTGCACCTGTCCACTGGCCTGACGCTTCAGTCTCACGGCGAGGGCGGGGATGCCTATTCCAGCTTTGATACGGCAGCCGAGCATCTTGAAAAACGGCTGCGCCGGTACAAGCGGCGCTTGAAGGACCATCACAACAACCGCAAGGAACCGGCGAATGCCTTTGCGGCGGCAAGCTATGTCATCGAGGCTGATAATGAAGAGCGCGAAGAGCCCCAGGACCTGTCGCCGGCGATCATCGCCGAGAATTCTAAAACGATTGCCGAGCTGAGTGTTGGCGAGGCGGTCATGCAGCTGGACATTTCAAACGAACCGTTCACGCTGTTCCGAAACTCCGGTCATGGCGGTTTGAACGTTGTGTACCGGCGAAAAGATGGCAACATTGGTTGGGTGGACCCCGGACCATCCGGGGCAACCGGGACAAACTGAATTTGAATTGGCGCGACTCAGCTGGACCTGTCATCATCAGCTGATCGCAGACGTTAGAGCGCTAACGATGTTGAATGAATCAATCAATATCGTGAAACGCCTCTGATATGTTGGAGTCGATCAGGTTCGTCGATTTTGATTGCGTAGATCGAAATCGATCCTGATATGGAAGGATAATGGCAAGATGCAGCTTTCCGAGATTATTGCGAGCGACGCGGTTCTTCCTGCTCTTAAGGCAGGCAGCAAAAAGCAATTACTTCAGGAACTCGCCAACCATGCCGCCAAACATGCAGGGCTCGATGCACGGTTGATATTTGAAACGTTGTTACAACGCGAAAAACTTGGTTCGACCGGTCTCGGCCAGGGCATGGCCATCCCGCATGGCAAGTTTGCGACCCTGGATCGTGTGCAGGGTTATTTCGCCCGGCTCGCCGGCCCGGTCGAATTTGAAGCGATTGATGACCAGCCGGTTGATTTGGTTTTTCTGCTTCTGGCGCCTGAAAGTGCTGGTGCCGATCATCTCAAGGCACTGGCCCGCATTTCCAGGCTGCTGCGCGACCCCGCGCTGGTTGCCAAATTGCGCGGCACCGATGATGCCGAAGGCCTCTACGCCATCCTCACCGAACCGGCTTCGACCTCGCACGCGGCATGACCACCCGCGTTGAGCCGGCTGGTTTGTCCACAACGGCCCTCGTGATCATCGATGTTCAGATGGAATTCGCGTTTCGAACCATTGCCGGTGTGCCGCGCTCAACACCCATGGCCGAAGCCAATATCACTTCCTTGCTAGATGCCTTCAGGGCAGCGGCTGGCCGGGTGATCCACGTTCATCATCACTCCCATGAAAGCGGCTCACCGTTCACCGCCGGTGAGCCCGGCGCCGAGGTGCAGGCTATTGCCAGGCCACAGGCCGGTGAGGCGGTCTATATCAAACATGTCAACAGTGCCTTCATCGGCACCAGCCTTGAGGCCGATCTGCGCCGTGAGGGTGTGCAACAGATTGTCGTATGCGGCGGCACGGCCAACCACTGCGTTGAGACCACCGCCCGGATGGCCGGGAATCTGGGTTTTGATGTTTTCTACGTCGACGATGCGGTGTGGGCCTACGGCAACACCGGCCCCGACGGACGCGAACACAGCCCGCAAGACGTTCTGTCGGCAACCCTCAGCAATCTGCATGGTGAATTCGCCAGCGTTGTAAAGACCGGCGACATATTGCAAAGAATGCCGCACTAGCTGCTGGAATAAAGGGGCGCCCAATGAGTGATCTGACCAGCCTGACGGCGACCAGGGCGGTCGCCCTCTTGGCCCGGCGCGAAATCTGTGCAACCGATCTCGTCGAGGCCGCGATCGCGCGCATCGAGGCCGTTGATCCCGTCATCAATGCGCTGCCGATCCGCTGCTTTGAGCGCGCCCGGCAACGGGCGGGCGAGGTTGATCGCCTAAAGCCGGATGACGAGGCCAGCCTGCTGCGCGGTTTGCCGGTTGCCGTTAAGGACTACAATGATCTGGCAGGCGTGCGGACCACCTATGGCTCGCCGATTTTTGCCGACAACGTGGCCGAGGTGTCCGATGCCACCGTCGCACGGCTGGAGGCGAACGGTGCAAACCCGATCGCCAAGTCGAACGTGCCCGAATGGGCCGGCGGCAATACCTTCAACCCGGTCTTTGGCGCAACCCGCAATCCCTGGAACACGGCCATGAGCGCCGGCGGGTCTTCAGGCGGATCGGCAGCAGCGCTTGCCAGCGGCATGGTCTGGCTGGCAACCGGCAACGATCTGGGCGGCAGCCTGCGCACGCCGGCCGGTTTCAACAGCATAGTCGGCCTGCGCCCGGGTCCTGGCCTTGTGCCGCGTGGGCGCCGGCTGCAGGCCTTTGATACGCTGTGGGTCGAGGGGCCGATGGGCCGCTGCGTCGAAGATGTTGCATTGATGCTCGATGCCGGCCGCGGCCATGATCCCGCCGATCCGTTCTCGTTTGATGCAGGCCCCGTCAACTATCGCGATCAGGTGCTGCGCGATGATGCACCAGCCCGGGTCGCCTTCTCGCCTGATCTGGGTGTTGTCCCCATGGCCCGCGACATTGCTGAAATCTGCACCACTGCCGCTGGCAGATGTGCCGATCTGGGCGTCGATGTCACCGATGATGTGCCAGATTTCACCGGCGCGCTAGACGGTTTCCAGACCCTGCGTGCCGTGCTCCTTGGCACCATGATGAGCCCGCTGCTGGCCGAGCATCGCGGTGCGATCTCGCCCGATATCATCGGCAACATCGAAAGGGGTCTTGCGGTCACGCCCCAGGAGGTCTTTGCCGCCGAGCGCGGCCGCTGGCAGCTCTACCACAGGATGATCGACTTCTTTGAGACCCACGATTTCCTGATCTGCCCGGCAGCCTCGATTGCCCCGTTCCCGGTCGAGCAGCGCTACGTAGAGGAGATCGACGGTGTGCCGTGCAAAACCTACATTGACTGGTTCGCCATCACCTTTGCGCTCACCATGACCTCATGTCCGGTCATCTCCCTGCCGTGCGGCTTCACTGCGCAAGGCCTGCCGGTTGGCCTGCAGATCGTCGGCCGGCCCAGAGATGAAGCATCCCTGCTCAGTTTCGCCAGGCAGCTGGAGGCGGTGCTGGGAGTCGCAGGCAAGCTGCCGGTGGAGCCGCAGGGTCAACGTTTGGCGTGAATTAGGCGTGCCGCCTCAATGCACCGAAATGGTCATCAGATCGTGCTGTTCGGCGCTGGCGACAGCGGCTTCGCGGCTGCCTGAGATCGACACCGGCGTGCCGTCGGCAAGATAAAGGCAGTAGAATTCGGCTTCGGCAGGAACAGCTGCTTGCTGGCCGATCATGTCCTTGACCTGGTCCGCATCGATGGCGCGCACATAGGCAACTTCGCCGCGGCCAAGCGCGGCCAGTTCTTCGCGCGTCATTTCGAACCGCAGGTCCGTATCGATTTTTGCCGTCTTGTCCATCTTTACCTCCTTCGGTTCGACGTTAGTCAGATTTGATCTCAATGCGGCGGATGATCTTATCGGGTTCCGGGCGCTCCAGATCGATGCTCAGCAAACCATTTGCGAGTCGCGCAGCGGTCACCTGCATGCCGTCGGCCAGAACAAACACGCGCTGGAACTGGCGGGCCGCGATGCCGCGGTGCAGGTAGGTCCGGCCGTCTTCATCACTTTGCCGACCGCGGATATAAAGCTGGTTCTCCTCAACCGTCACTTCAAGCTCTTCAGGAGAAAAACCGGCCACCGCCAGAGAAATCGACAGCCGTTCCGGTTCACCATTGGTGCGACCGTGCCGTTCGATATTGTACGGCGGATAGCCATCTCCGCCGGCTTTCGTGGCCCTGTCCAGCAATCGCTCAAGATCATCGAAACCCAACAGAAACGGGCTCGAAAAAGCTGATAAACGCGTCATATATCCAGCCCTTCTAAAAAGCAGCCTGGCCTAACCATCGGCGACCCTTTTGTAGGCATCGCCGGCGTCCTTAAGATATGGCAAGTCGCATCAGTGGTTTCAAGAGGCGTAAATAACTGAAATTATTCACACTTTCGAACCGGTGCGGTCCTGTTCCCAATCCACGGTGGCGGCCTCGATGCTGGCCTTGAGGATGGACGTGATCGTGTCGATGTCATCACAGGTGACGATCAGCGGCGGCGACAATACACACATATTGATGTTTGGGCGCACCATGAGGCCGCGCTCCTGGCAGTGTTTGTCGATCCGATTGCCGATCGCGTAGTCGCTTGCCAGCGCGTCCCCGTTCTGGGGCTCGACATTGCACTCGATACAGGCCATCAGCCCCATGCCGCGCACTTCGCCAACCAGGGGCAGCGCTTCAAGCGTCTTCAACTGCTCCTGGAAATACGGACCGGCCTCGCGCACGTGCTGCATCAGGCCGTCATTTTCCATGATATCCAGATTGGCCAGCGCGGCGGCGCAGCCGATCGGATGGCTGGAATAGGTGTAACCGTGCGAAAACATCGCATCGCCATTGTCCGATGCCTTAATCCGGTCGAACAGGGCGCTGGAGATGACGACGCCGCCGAGCGGAAAGTAACCGGATGTCACACCCTTGGCGAAGGTGATCATGTCCGGCTCGATGCCGAACACGTCCTTGGAGGCAAACATCTGCCCGAGCCGGCCGAAGGCGGTTACCACCTCATCGGATATGTAGAGAATATCGTGCTTGCGGCAGACTTCGGCAACGCGAACGGCATAATCGCCGGGCGGCACGACGACGCCGCCGGAGGCCAGAATGGGTTCACCGATATAAGCTGCAATCCGGTCTGCGCCGGCAGCGGCAATCTTGCCTTCAAGCTCTTCGATCAGACTGTCGCAGAAGGCCGCGACCGACTGGCCTTTCGGTCGGCGGTAAGGGTTCGGCGAGGCGAGCCGGATAACCATCTCATGGGCATTGTCCATCCAGCTCTTGTCGCGAATCTTGCCGGACATCGACGAGGACAGATAGGTGCTGCCGTGATAGGCATCGTTGCGGGACAGGATCAGTTTTTTCTCCGGCCTGCCGAGCACGTTGTTGAAGAACTGGGCAAACCGCAAAGCCGTTTCGACTGCCGTCGAACCGCCGGTTGTAAAGAACACATGATTGAGATCGCCGGGCGCATAGCCGGCAAGGCGCGCGGCCAGTTCGGCGCTCGGTCCGGTGGTCGTATACCAGGGCGAGGTATAGGTCGCCGACATCGCCTGATCGGACATTGCATCGACGATCTCCTTGCGCCGGTGACCAACGTTGACACACCACATGCCGGCCGGCCCGTCGATCAGCGGCTGGCCCTTCTCGTCGTACACCACGATGTTGTCTGTCGCGCGGATGATCGTTCTCAGATCATCACCGACACGGCTCATCACCGGCCAGGCTTGCACCAGATGCCGCCTGGCCTTTTCAGCAACGTCGCTGGCCAAAGGGTCGTTTTCCGGTGCCTGATTTGCCATCGTATCGGTTGCCATGTTCAGTTCTCCAGCTGCAAGGTCGTGTGCCAGTTGTGGACGCAACCGGCCTGCCGCGTCAACCTGTATTGAATGGTTGTTCAGTCCATGCGAGAGATGAACTATGATGTTGTCTTTGTCGGCGTTCCGGCCGAAAATGCCCGCTCTTGACACGGGGCTTGCTGTTGACTCAAGGCTGGGGAAAAATCAGTAGATGACCAGTATTCCTGCCGAAAAGGTGGCCACTGATCCTTCGCCCGCCCGGCCGAGGACAGCTTGGCGCTCCAGTGATGCCGCAAAGGGCCTGACGCTGATCTCCCCGCCGGTGCTGTTTGCCATCGCGCTGCTGGCGATACCGATCATCTCGACGTTCACCTATAGTTTCTGGACACAGGATTATCTCGTTGTCGACACGACGATAACGTTCGCTAACTACTATCAGGCCTGGACGGAGCCGATATACCGGTTGCTGATGACCCGCTCTGTCGTGGTCTCTGCACTGGTTACCGTGATCACGGTTCTGCTGGCCTATCCGATGGCGTATTTCGTCGCCTTTCATGTCCGCGAACGTCAGGCGTTGTGGCTGTTCTTGATCACCATACCGTTCTGGACCAGCTACCTCCTGAGGGTGTTCACCTGGAAGGTCATCTTAGGCTTTAATGGCGTGCTCAATTCCGGCCTGATCTGGCTTGGCCTGATCGAGGAGCCGCTGGATTTCCTGCTCTACAACGCCTCTGCGGTTATCATAACCCTGGCGCACGCCTGGGCGGCATTCGCAATCCTGCCGATTTACGTCTCATTGCGCAAAATTGACCGTAGCCTGCTCGAGGCGGCAACCGACCTTGGCGATGGCCCGATCCGGCGCTTCTGGCGGATTACGCTGCCGCTTTCCATGCCCGGCATCATCGGCGCAGCGCTGATCATCTTCATTCCAACCGTCAGTGATTATGTGACGCCAGCCCTTGTCGGTGGTCCCGATGGTCTGATGATCGCCAACATGATCCAGGTCCAGTTCGGCAAGGCCAACAACTGGCCGCTCGGCTCTGCGTTGGCGGTCTCGGCAATGTTGATCGTGACTATTCTGTCGCTGACGTTCGTCATAGGGGCGCGGCGCTTTGCCCGCTCAGCGAGGTAGCCGTCAGATGATCTCGTCTCGCAACTACGGCATTACGGCCTTCGCCTTTATCTATCTCGGCTTCCTGTATCTGCCGATATTGTTCCTGCCGTTGTTCTCTTTCAATGACGGTGTCATCGTTGCCTTCCCGATCAAGGGCTTCAGCACAAGATGGTACTCGACACTGATGAGCATCGAGGCGCTGCATGATGCGCTCTGGAACAGCTTGCGCGTTGCTGTATCAACGTCGATCCTTGCAACCATCCTGGGTGTCTTTGGTGCCCGCGCCTTTACCCGTTACCGCTTCCCCGGACGCACGGCCTTGACCAGCTTTGTCATGGTGCCGCTGGTGCTGCCTGAGATCATCGTCGCCATTTCCCTGCTGATCGTGCTGATCAAATCGGGCGTCGGCCTGTCCCTGGTCAGCGTCACGCTTGGCCATGTGCTGTTGTGCATGCCATTCGCCATGGCGGTTCTGATATCAAGCTTTGAAGGGTTGGACCAGAGCCTGGAAGAGGCCTCGTTTGACCTGGGCGAAAGCGCTGCCTGGACATTCTGGCGGGTCATCCTGCCGATCGTCGCGCCCGGTATCATCGCCAGCCTCTTGATCACGTTCACGATTTCGCTCGATGAATTCATCGTTGCGTTCTTCCTTGCCGGCACCGATCCGACCTTGCCGGTTTACATTTGGAGCCAGTTGCGCTTTGCCGCCCGTTTGCCGAGCGTTCTGGCGCTCGGCAGCATCATGCTGTTTGCTTCATTCATCCTGTTGTGGCTGGCCGAGATGTTGCGCCGCAAGTCACAGGCCAGATCTGGCAGATCCGGAGGCATCATTTGACGGTCCCCAACATCATAGAAATCAACGGCGTGAGCCGGCATTTCGGCCCCGTGCGCGCGCTCGATGGTGTCGACATGCAAATCCGTGAAGGCGAGTTCTTTTCGCTGCTCGGGCCATCAGGCTGCGGCAAGACAACGTTATTGCGCCTGATTGCCGGGTTCGATGATCCAACGGCAGGTGAGGTATTGATTGCCGGCGAGGCGATGACCGGTGTTCCCGCCAACCTGCGCCCGACCAACATGGTGTTTCAGAACTACGCTATTTTCCCCCATCTCAATGTCGGCAGGAATGTTGCCTATGGCCTCAGGAAGTTGCGCCTAGCCCCCGATGAGCTGAAATCCCGCGTCAGTTCCGCCCTGGAAATGGTCGATCTTACCGGTCTCGAGGACAGGGGTGCTGAAGAACTGTCCGGCGGCCAGCGCCAACGGGTTGCGCTTGCCCGCGCGCTCATCATGCGTCCCAAGGTGCTGTTGCTCGATGAGCCGCTGTCGGCGCTCGACAAGAAGCTGCGCGAGCAGATGCAGATCGAACTGCGCCGGCTGCAGCGCTCGGTCGGCATTACCTTCATTCTGGTGACCCACGACCAGCACGAAGCGCTCACCATGTCCGACCGGATCGCAGTCATGTTCGAAGGCAAGGTTGACCAGATAGCAAGCCCGAACGAGCTCTATGAACGCCCGGCAAGCCGCGCTGTCGCCGGCTTCATCGGCGGCATGAACTTTATCGATGCAGCCGTCAAGAAGAAGACGGCAAACCAGATCACTGCTGAAGCCGCTGGCCTCGGCACTGTTGTGGTCGCAAGTGAGGACAACGTCAGTGATGACGCCAGCGAAATTGTCTTGGGCATACGCCCGGAGCGATTGTCGATCTCGACAGGCAAAAAGGCCGGCAAGAACCGGGTCGTCGGCACGATCTCGGACGCGGCCTTCTTTGGTGAGGTCACCCACTATTACGTCGATTTGCCAGGCCGCCAAGAACCTCTGGCCGTCTCGGTCAGCAATTCCGCCGAACACGAGACGCTACCGGCTGGCGCCAAGGTGACGATAGGCTTCGATCCGAAATCTCTGGTACCGCTGGACTGATTTAACGCCTCCTGACCTATTTCGTCATCCCGGCTCAAGTTCGGGATGACTGGAGAAGAGCCGCGCCACCGCCCGCAAAAAAACCGGCGCTGCCCATATGGACAGCGCCGGCAAATCTTGCCGATTTTCGGATCGTTTAGAAGCCGGCTTTAATCTTTTCGAACTCTGCGATCATCTTTTCGCGCAGCTCCGGGCTTGTTGCGGACTGGAAAAGCGATGTCTCGAAGAAGCCTTCGATGTCGCCGAAGCCCTTCGATTCGAGCAGCTTCTCGTCCATTTTGCCAAGTGCGGTGGCGTTGGAGTGTCCATAGCCCCAGGCATCGACCATATAGTTGGCCGAACTTTCAGCAAGAAACGCATTGATATAATCGTAGGCCTTGTCTTCAGAGCCTTCACCGTCCTTGAGCAAAACAAAGCCGCACACCCAGGTAGTGATGCCTTCCTTGTTGTCAAGCGCTGCCTTAACCGGATGGCCTTCAGCCTGCATGGTTGTCGGGGTCTCGTTCCAGGCCCACGATACGGTGACTTCGCCGTTGGCCATGGCCTGGCTCAGCTGGGTGCCGTCGGTCCAGTAGAACCGGACGTTCTTGTGAGCTGCGCGCAGGAAGTCTGATGCCTGCTTGAACTGCTCATCGGTCATTTTGGTCCAGTCTTTCATGCCGATAGCGAGCGCGCCGAGCGCGTAGATGTCATCGACATTGTCCGGCAGCGATACCTTGCCCTTGTATTTTTCGTTGGCAAAGATCTGCAGTGTCTTGGTGTCGGCCTCATCGACCTTGTCGGTGCGATAGACGATCGAGGTGTTGCCCCAGTCGGCAGGGATCGCCCAGACCTGACCGTCGGCCTGATAACCGGCCATATCGCGCATCTTCGGTATCAGGTCGTTCCAGCCAGTGATCCGGCTCTTGTCGATTGGTTTCAGGAGACCTGCCTCGCGCCATTTCGGCAGGCTCTGTGTGCACGGATGGGCAATATCGGCCTTAAAGCCGGCGCGCAGTTTCTGGAAGGCTTCTTCTTCTTCACCGAAGTAAGCGTACTGCGGCGAGTCTTTATGCTTTTCGATATAGGCCTTGTGGAATTCCGGGTCTTCGTAACCGGACCACTCAAACAGCGTCAGATCCTTGTCGGCAGCCACTGCCGGTGCCAGCATGAAGGCAGCGCCGAGCGCCAATGCTGATGCGCCTTTCAGAACCAGGCGGCGGGTTTGATTGAAACGTGTGTTATTCATTTTAGCACTCCAGTTTGATGCAGATCCCTTTGGTGAACTCATGACGCTACTTTGTTTCGAACAACTGAATTTGAGGCTACGAACGCTTTGTCTGGGCCGGTTTTAATTCCTTATGGTTAACTGGCCCACCATCCGCAGCGCTCGATCGTCCAAGCTTATCGCGTTGCAGCTGTTTGAGCAACTTTGCGGCTGACGTAACGTCCTCCAAGCGGTTGAATTCCGGGCCTTTTATTATGATGCGGCCTCCGGCAGATCGGCGCGGACCCAGCGATGCAGGGCGGCAACGGCAATTTCCTTGGTGCCCAGAATGCCCCGGTCATAGGCCGAGCTCTCAAGGCCCTTTTGCACCGAGGCGACGAGCGCCATGTCCTCGCGGTGAACCTGCATGTTGATCCGCCCGGACAGATACTGGCACGCCTTGAGTTCACGCGATGCGCCCGGCAGGCTGTAGGAGCCGAACCGCAGACGGCTGCGGCCCGGGCCGACCGGGATGACGTGGAGGAAATCCATCATTTCCGGGTAGACATCAAAGGCGAACGAGGGATAGGCGAAATAGTACCGCCAGCTATTGCGCTGGTCTTGCGGCAGGTGCGTCTGTTCCGGCAACAGGCTGGCGTAGCGCTCGCACGACCAGCCGCCCTTGGCCTTGTCGCGCATCTGGTGATGCAGCCTGATGGTGTGCGTTGCATCATTGGGATCGCGGCCATAGTCCATCGACATCAGGCCAAACAGGCCGGGATGGCCGGTCGGGAAGTGATAGTCTTCCAGATAGTTGTCCCAGGTGTTCTTCCAGTCCGCATCGATCTCTTCTTCTGACACGGGCTCGGTTGGAACCATGTCGGCGAACCGGTACGGCGCCAGCTCGTTTTCATACGGCGCAAACCGTTCCGCCAGGCTCGGCCCGCCGGGTCGGAAGCGGATGAAGATGAATCCCATATAGGTTTCCAGCTCCAGTGGTTTCAGGCCGAACTGGCCATTGTCGAACGGCGGAAAGGTCTTTTGCGCCGCGATCGCTTTGAGATCGCCGGTATGGTCGAACCCCCAGGAGTGATACGGGCAGCGGATCAGGCCGGGGCAGTTGCCCGCTCCGGGCCCCAGGACCTGATGCGCCCGGTGCGGGCATACGTTGTTGAACGCCCGCACCAGGTTGTCCTCGCCGCGCAGAACGAACGCCCGCTCGCCGAACGCCTCGAACGTGCGATAGTCGCCAACGTTGGGGATGTCGTTCTGGTGGCACACAACATGCCAGGCCGGCAGATGAATCTGTTCAAGCTCCTTTTGAAAAAACGTATCCGAACAGTAGGTCCACGCCGGCAGGGTGCGCGGCAGCTCGTCGGCCGGCTCGGGCGTTGATACGTCTACCAGTCTCATTTTGCAGCCTTCAGCAAGGTCCGGGAACAGGTTGCCCAGATAAGCCCGGCATGTGGCGACCGCATCGTCGTAGTCAAAGGTCCCGCGGGCGACCATCACTTCCTGCCACAGATTGTCGATGACGCCGATCAGCCCGAGCGTTGCCGCCTCGACGTCAAGCGTGCGCCCGCGCGCCGCGGCGATGCGTTCGATGCGTTCGTAGACCGCTTCATATGAAGCTGTGTCCGAGTGCCCGAAAATCCGCATATACACGTCGCGCGCCGAGCTATCACCCCAGTAGGAGTACCACACGGCCGCCTTTTGCGGCGAGCAGATCTGACTGTCCAGATTGGCATCGATGAAGCCGTACAGGCCCGCCACGGGGTCATCGTCGTGACCTGCCATGGCGTCTTCGCACGCTTGCGAATACTCATCGGCGACCGCCTTCAGGCTCGCTGTCAGCAGCGCCTGCTTGGTCTCGAAGTGGAAATTGATCATGCCGGCGGTCAGCCCGACCTCGGCCCCGACCTTGCTCAAGGTGACATTCGACAGGCCAAGCTCGGCAATTGCCTTGATGGTGGCCTGGATCAACTGTTCGCGCCGGATATCCGGCGCCAGACGAATATTCGGCTCGGGCCGATCGGACGATTTCATGATGCTGCTTTCCGGGAGGATTTGCGCTAACTGAATGAGAAATCATTTTACTGAATGGCCATTCAGTTGGCAAGAGGGAATTCCGTAGACCCGCTATCTGCGTCATGCCGGTTTCCGCCAATCGACGCCGAAATATGCCCCGTTCAGCCGCCCTTCAGTGGCGGGAACAGGCCAAGGTCGTCGTTTTCCGACAGGACCGTCGAGCCGCGCAGGTCGACCTGCAGCACGGTGCCGTTGAGCATCACCAGGTAATGATCATCGCCCGGCAGGCCAAGCTGCTCCATGACGGCAAGGGCGGTGGCGCCGTCGGCGACCTCCAGTTCGCACTGCGACCCGCTGCCGTCGGGCAGGTAGTGCCTGAGGATGCCGCCGGTCTTCACATTGATCTTCATGGCCGGTTCAGTACCCG
>JABDJG010000310.1 GCA_013002595.1 Hyphomicrobiales bacterium
TGTCATAGCCGGTCTCGTGCAGGACCCGCAGGACGCCGTAGCTGAACTTGGTCGGATCGGGGCTGGCGCCGACCATGGCGATGGTTTTGACCTCTTTCAAGATGGTGGCGAGGTAGTCGGACGGGTAATCGGCGTTGTGGTCAATGAAGACGGGGGCATTCATGAATTACTCTCCAGCGGCGTGGCGATGTCAGGTTTCAGTTCATGGGGTTCAAGTGGGCTGGCAAACGGGTTGCGGTAGAGCTTGTCGTGACTTTCAACGCCGACATCGAGTGTGCAATCGGTCAACGGGCGGGCGACGCACAACAGGATGTAGCCGTCATTGAGCTGGCGGTTGTTGAGGGCAACAGCGGCGCGCTGGTCGATCTCACCGGCAAGCAGCTTGGCAGCGCAGGTGATGCAGCCGCCGTATTTGCAGCCGTAGGGCAGGGACACGCCGTGTTCTTCGAGGCTGTCGAGCAACGGGCGCCTGCGGTCGACCTTGAAGGTCTTACCGGCGTGGTTGTTGAGGGTGATGGTGACGGTTTGCATTGTCACAGCCAGATGTCCGAGGTGCAATCGCCGCCCGGGTAACGGGTCTCGTGGCAGCGGGCGGGTCCGTGCGGTTCCTTGCCGAAGTCGACAAAGAAGTCCTCGTCGATCTCCATGCCGCCCTTGTCGGTGTCGCAATTGACCATCAGCATGCAGCCGCCGTTGTGGCGGATCTCGGGATAGAACTGGTTGTCCCAGGTCGAGAACAGCGATGTGGTGACAAAGAGGCGCTTGCCGTCGAGCGACAACTGGATCATCTGCGGGCCGCCGGTGACCTTGCGGCCGTTGACCTCGGGCGCCTTGCCGAGCAGGCCGCCCATCCAGATCTGGCCGGTGAAGACCGGGTTGGAGGGATCGGTAATGTCGTACTGGCGGATGTCGCCGTGCAGCCAGTTGCAGAAGTACAGGAACCGGTCGTCCATCGAAATCAGGATGACGCTGATCAGGCCGGGTACCGGGATCGGCCATTCGGGATGCGGCTCGTTCTCGACATCGATTATCTTTTCCCAGACCCATTCATCGTCTTTTTTGTACCAGTGGATGATGTTGGACGAGAGCGCGGCGCCGACGAAGCCATGGCAGGAGTCCGGGTCATGGTGAAACCGCACTTCGAGCGGCACCAGGCCGTCTTCGCCGAGGTAGTGGGTCTTGGTGATGCTCTTTTTCTCGAAATACCAGAAATGCAGGCGGCGGCCGTACTTGAGGTGGCCGACTTCTTCCAGGTCAAAGCCCGGCATGAAGGTGTTGGGGGCGGCCCATTCGCTCGACACCATCACGTTATGGCGCGGCTGATACCAGAAATCGTAATTGAACAGCATGCCGGTGATGTCGTTCTCCCAGCGGCCGACGATCTCGAAGTCCTCATTGAGGTGAAGGAAGCCGCCCGGCGCATTGCCCTGGGCATCGCCGAGCATGGAGATGATGATGTCGGAGCCCAGGCAATGGACGGTGTGCGGCGCCGACAGGTCGGTCTCGGCCTTGATCTTTGCGCCCTCGATCACCTTGTGGAGCCGGGGTTCGCGCGGGTCGGTGACGCAATCGACGATGTGCAGGTTGGAGGATCTGACACCCGGGACGATCAGATAGCGGCGCTCCTTTGAGGCGTCATCGTGACAGGATGAACAGGCGTTCCAGCCCATGTGGTGCAGTTCATCGCCGATGCCGGGCATCTCCAGGCGGGAGATCACCTGGCTGTAGGTCGGGCTCGACGGGTCGGCATCGATCGTTGCCAGATAATCCGGTTTCTGGATGCCGGTGCCGATATAGAGCGCCACCGTATACAGCAGCTTCTCGCGCGGCGCCTGCATGGCCTCGGCCGGAGATGCGTAGCCCGGCCCGCAACAGGTCTTGCCGTTTCCATCACTCATTTCATGTCCTCGAACCGGTTTGATTATTGACTGGCTTGCTCTTTTGTTTACCTGGCGATATTATTAATCTATGAGACAAACGTCTGTAAAGTGAGATAATGCATCTAAGCCGCGTGATATCGGTCCTTGAGACCATTGCAATCGCCGGGCGGCCCGTGTCGGCGTCCGAGGTGCAGCGGGCAACCGGTTTGCCGCGG
>JABDJG010000091.1 GCA_013002595.1 Hyphomicrobiales bacterium
GTCTATGCGCATCAGGGCACGGCCGGCAATATTCCACTGGCTGCTGCCTTCACCGTCGTGCCGATTGTCATCATGGGTTTCTATTTGTGGATGGCCAAGCGCCAGGGAGCCTTCGATGCGCTCTGACCAGCAAAACCGTGCGCCCCTGGCGCTGAAACTGGCCGCCGCCGCTGGCCTGCTGTTTCTCCACCTGCCGATCGCACTGATTTTCATCTATGCCTTTACGACAGAAGACAGGACCTACCAGTGGCCGCCGCCCGGTTTCACCGTGCAATGGCTGGGCGTGACCTGGAATCGGCCTGATGTCTGGGACGCGCTGAAACTGTCGGTGAAGGTCGCCTCGATCTCAACGGCGATCGCGCTGGTCATGGGGACATTGTGTGCCGCCGCCGTCTCACGGTCGCGGTTCTTCGGGCGCGAGGCGATCTCGCTGCTGGTAATTCTGCCGATCGCCCTGCCCGGCATCATCACCGGCATTGCGCTGCGTTCCGCTTTCAACCTGGCCGACATCCCGTTCTCGACCTGGACCATTGTGCTGGGTCACGCAACCTTCTGCATTGTCGTTGTCTACAACAACGCCGTTGCCCGGTTCCGGCGCACGTCGTCCTCGTTGATCGAAGCTTCTATGGATCTCGGTGCCGACGGCTTCCAAACTTTCCGCCATGTCGTTCTGCCCAACATCGCCACTGCCCTGCTTGCCGGCGGCATGCTGGCCTTTGCCCTGTCGTTCGATGAGGTGATCGTCACCACATTCACCGCCGGCCAACAGGCAACACTACCGATCTGGATGCTGGAAGAACTGGTGCGCCCGCGGCAAAGGCCGGTGACAAACGTGGTCGCCATGGTAGTGGTGCTGGTCACTTTCCTGCCGATCCTAGGCGCGTATTATCTTACGCGTGACGGCGATCAGGTTGCCGGTGGCGGCAAGTAGTGCGGTTTGCGCCGGACCGCTTCTGGAGTATGAGAAACCATGAGCAAACTGCCTCAGACCGACAGCGCGCACCCACACGGGAAAATCCCTGTGTTCCCCTCTGATATCGACCGCCGCATTCGCGAACTAAGCCGCTGGGATCCAGGGGCGGGCGACGACATCGATATTCCTGATCTTGTAGAGAAGATGTCCCAATTGCGGCCAGCCAAAGTTTTACAGGTGGGTGAAGAAATTTCCCGGCTGGGCGGCGTATTCGATTTCGGCCATTACCATGGTGGCACCGTGGATGCATTCCGGACCCACCCCAAACAGGTCGTGCTCCAGAATACGGAATGCCTCGAGTTTCTGTTCCTGTTTCACAGCAACGGATATCTTCGCGAGGCCGCGCTGAAGAAACTCAACCGCCCTTTGCCTGGCCCGCTGTTCGTTGCGGCAGTCGCTTACCGGCTTAACGACTGGGTCGAAGAGGTGCGCGTTGCCGCAAAGGGCTGTCTTGCCAGGGTGCTGCCGAGGACCGATTCCCAGGCTATTGCCGAGGCCGGAATTTACCTGATCCACCAGATGTGGTTATGGCGCCGCGCCGGGGACCATGTGACTGCCCTGGTCAATGAGCTGTCGAAACCGGAAATCATGGCCGCGCTGGCGCAGATATTGTCGAGGGAAACCACTGGACCGTTGGCCCGGACATTGCGCAATGCGCTGCGGTTCGAGACGATGGATCGGCACCTTGAAATGCTGGCGCAGGAGGCCTTGTCGCCGGCCGTCCGCGCCGTTGCCATCGAAGCATTGATCGATGGGCGGGCACGCTGGCTTGACGGGCATCAGCAGGAATGGATCGATAAATCGATGTCGCTGTATCGCCGTGTCCCGCGATATTCTTATCGGCCGCTGACGATTGATACCGAAACGGAGCCTCAAATCCGGCGCGCGGCGGTGGACCGCGTGTCTATCGTGCGCAAATTGGCAGCGCAAAAGCTCATTGAACATCGCCACAAACTTCCGCCGATGGACGATGTCGCCCATAATCTTGAAGATGACAGGTCACCTGCAGTTCGCGAGCGGGCAAATTTCTACCTGTTGAAAATGGATCTTCAGTAGGCGCAATTGGCAAGGACGATCAAAGTGTTGCGGGCAGTTCTTAGCGTTGTTTTACTCGGGGTTGTTTTGACCGGCGTTGCCCGCGCCAATGCGCTGAAGACCTGCATTGCGCAGGTTGCCGAGGTGGATGCGAGCAACAAGCGGGTCTTTCACTCAAGGATGCGGGATCTGATCGTTCGCGAGGCGCCGCAGTTTGAAGAATTGGCTGGGATGTACCGTGACCATCAATTGGCGCTGGTCGATAAACGGCTGCGGCAGCTGCAGTACCTGTTGTTCACCAATCCACAGCAGCTGTCGGCGGACGAGACCGTGTCAAAGCTGACCAATTACGACTGGAACGAGCTGGATACTGCCCGGATGGCCAAAGTGGCGCCTGAGTACAAGGCGTTGACAGAGCGGATCGCCGGTCTTGAGGCGCGCAACAATGCGCATCCCGACTGGCCCAAGCTTCGCGAGTTTGTGGCCAAGGACTTGTCGGCCAACACGGAGTTCGAGGCCCTGAAAGCCAAATTGTGGACTGGCCGCGATGCCGCAAGTGCCCAGCTCAAGTCGTGCCGGGGCGGTTAGCAACAGACAGCCCACATGGTGAAAAGCCGCATGCCACCGCCGCTTCTGCGTGATGTTGTGACGCAATTGTTCATTCGCTTATCACCGCATAAGCTAATTTGACGTGTTGGTCCGTTAGGGGCGGGCCAGAAAAATTGGCACAGATTTGGGAACGATCGGCCAGTGTGACCAACGACACACAGGGGAAGGTAATTATGTCTAGAGTCGAGCAATTGAAGGCGCAGCGCGCTGCCGCCATTGAAGCAACCAAAGCCGGGCCGCCGGCGCGCACGATCAACCAGTTTTTCGGCGTCGGGCCGATCACCGATGCGACGGGCGATGAGATCGAAAGCCGCCTTATGCGGTTTGAGTTCGAGCACTGGCTGGAACAGAATTACCGCAAGGTTGATGACAAGAACCAGCCGATCGGCGCGTTCACCGCAGCCGAGATCGGCCGCAGCATGCATCGCGGCTATCCGGCCGACAAGATCCTGCTCGACATGATGCGCGAGATCCACCGCTATTTCGAGTTTCCCAAATCCAACAAGATGGCCGTCGGCCTTGGCGGCGGGCACTCGGGCTTCACCGTGTGCCTGGTTCACATGATGAACGCCAATGATCCCACGCAGCATCTGTTCGTTGACACCCCTGCCCCTGAATCAGAAGCCGCCAGTGCCGGCGGGTTCTTCCGCCAGTCCTGGGGTGCGCAGCTGATTGAACTGCAGCGCTACGCCGCCAAGGGCGATGAAAAGCGTATCCACTTCACCGATGCCGAAGGCACGATCCCGTCGGCCGATGAACTGGCGGCACTGAATATCAAAGTGTTTGTCGGTGTCGGCCATGAAACGACCGGGGCAACGACATATACCGAAGACGATATCTCCAACCTGCTTGCCTGGATCGACATGAATCCGGCTGAGCATCACGCCGTGATAGATGCCACGTCCATGCTCGGCGCGATGCCATGGAAGGCACAGACGGTGCGCCAGGTGATGGACAAATGCTGCCTGTTCATGCCGTTCCAGAAGGCGATCGGCGGCATTTCAGGCTATTACACGGCCTCGTTCACGCCGCAGGCGTTGCAGCTGATCGAGGACAATCAGAAGGATCCGGCCTGGGCGATTGCCCGGCAGCTGAAGATCGTCGTGCCGGTCGATCCCAAAAAGCCGCTGTCGGGCGAAAAGACCGTCAATCTCGG
>JABDJG010000104.1 GCA_013002595.1 Hyphomicrobiales bacterium
GTGGTGAACGGATTGGCAATCGCATCGATGTCGCCATAAAAGATCCGCTTATAATCGAACATCGCGGTAAAATTGGGCGTCACGTCATAGGCAATGCCGGCCGTCACATTGGCCGGAATATCGAAATCACCGCGGCCTTCGAACAGGCCGGAGTACCGGTCGAACTGCGACATGTATATCTTGGTCTGGAAGCTGGCACCAACACGCAGGTTCTCCATGACTTCCCACTCGGCACCGACACGCACGCCACCGCCAGCCGAAAAGTCATAGCCCCGGCCAGTCAGGTTTCCCGGGTCGGCCGAGACCCCGCCGAACGCGGCCAGCCCACGTGCCTTGAACCTTTGCAGCGCAAAAATCGGCGAGACGCCAAGCGACAGCGATCCGAATTTGTGGGCATAACCGACCGCAACAAAGGCCTGGATCAGATCAACACCAGCCTTGCCACCGCAAAACACGCCAACCCCACCGCCACACGCCGGGTTGGCAACCGCCGGATACGTTGTGTTCATGCCGCCATTGCCAAACATCGCAATGCCGATTGCGGAATCTTCGTTCAAGGGATGGTTATAGGCAATGTTGGGAATGGGAAAAAATTCGCGGTCACTTTCGGCACTTGGAGCGACAAACCCTGGACCAGTTGCCGTATATTCGCGGCGAGGGCTGAAACCCGTGATCGCCCCTTGCAATTGTCGTTTGACTTTGGCCAACCCTGCCGGGTTCACGGCCAGCGCCATGGCATCACGTGAATCGGCAACGCCAGCCCCGCCAATTGCGTAGTTTCGTGCACCATACCCGTGTGAAAAATACCCCTCCGTGGCTTGCGCCTGGCCAATTGCCAGACACCCGACGAACGCTGTTCCCAATGCAAGTGCGTGCAGCCGCTTTTTCGTCACCCCAGCCATCGATAGTCTCCCCTGAAATCTGACAAGTCTGGACGCCGGACACTCCCGAATGACCATTAGCGTATAGACTTCCCCGCTGTCCGATCCCCGCCCCCGAATCCTCGACCGGTGGCTATTAACATATTAAGATAGTCGAATATTATGATTTGCACCAGCCCAAATTGGCAACCGGTTGCTATTTCTCCGCAACCAGCAAATGGTCCGCCAATATCTCCACCAGGCTCATCAGCTGCTTGTCCCATCCAAGCGCTGCCTTGCTTTCATCCATCGTCAAACGGCAGTTCGAACAGGCTGACACCATTGCCTCAGCGCCGGTCTCTTCGACCTGCTTCATCTTGATGCGAAAAACCTCATGGCGCACGTTCGCTGCCCGGCCAATGGCCTGCACACCGCCGCCGCCGCCGCAGCACCAGTTGTAGTTCCCGGTTGGCGTCATCTCGGTAAAGCCGGTGGCAAATCCATCCAGCAGATAGCGTGCATCCTCGGTTGCGCCGCCCCGCCGCGAGATCTGACACGGATCGTGATACGTGATGGCATCGGCCATCGGTTTGAAAGCCAGCTTGCCTGCCCGTTTCAGACCAGCCAGATATTCCGTGATATGCGTCACCTCATAGGGCAGCGGCCGGCCAAGAATGTTTGCACCCGCCCAGCGCAACACACCAAACGCGTGGCCGCACTCCGGCACGACAACCGTCTTGGCGCCAACTGCCTCAGCGGCCTCAGTGATCCGGGTGATCATGATCTTGGCGATATCGCCCTTGCCGGACAAGAAACCAAAATTGGTCGATTCATATCCCTTGGTAGACAGGGTCCAATTGGCCCCGGCGTGGTTCAACAGCTTGGCCATCGCCACAATGGAATCGGGATATTTCATCAACTCGATAGACGACACCAGCAACAATATATCCGCTTCCGGTTTATCGAGCGCAATCTCCACTTCATGCTCGTCTTCGAGCCATTCGATGCGATCCTCAAGCACGTCCGTGGTCACGCCAAGCGGGCTACCCTTGTCGCGCGAGGTCTCTGCTGCCTGCATCAGATCGGCAGGCCCAAGCCCGGCTGCAGCAAAGGCCTGGCGCGATATGGCTACAACCGAGGCAATATCGATCGCCATCGGGCACACGACCGTGCAGCGCCCGCACATGGTGCAGGAATCGAAAATCAGTTCCTCCCACTCGCGCAAGTCGTCAGCCGTCAACTCCGGTGCGAGCCCGAACGCCTTGCGAAGCCCGGAAAACGGCGCCTTGTGCCGATTATACACCTTGGTGATCGGCTTCAGTTTCACGGCCGGTGTCCGGCGCGGGTCCTTCGTCACTTCATGGAAATGGCAGACCTGGGCGCACTGCCCACAATGAACGCAGGCATCAAGATAGGACGCTATATGCGACCCGGTCAGCGCATTGAATTTGTCGACCGCTGCCTGAACGTCGATGGCCGGGGCATCACTTGCTGGAACGTCTGTCATGGCGTGAAGCCTCTCCGTCCATAAGTCGCACCGGTATGCTTGCGGGCCATTGCGAAAGTGAAGGCGTGCATCAGCCGGCTGAACGGGAAATAGATCATCCAGACCTGGACGGTGACCATATGGAACAGCCTCAGTCCGATGTGCGATTCCTGCAGCGCCAGACAGCCTGTCAGCATTGCAAGAAACGTCAACCAGGTGCCGACATGATCGTCCCAATCACTCAACTGCCGCATGATCGGATCGGTCAGCCGGCGCAGGTAGAGTAGGATCAACCCGGCAAACGCGGCTTCGGCAGCGATGATAAACGCCCAGCGCGGCATTGCCGGCCATGGCACAGTAACAATTCGCTCGCTGATGAACGTAACATGTGGAGCGGCCAAAAACAGCAGCGCAAACAACCCCAGATGAAAGGCGTATCCAGAGATGACATGATAAATCGTGCGCGAAAGATTGCCGCCATGCGGCACCGAATGCAGCGCAATTGATTTTGCCGCCCCGGCCATCGACGATGACTTCGCCACCGTCAAATCCTTCGGTTTGCCGATCATCATGATGGCGACGATCCGCCAGGCAACACCGACCAAAAACACCGTTGCCGCAAAGGTCCACAAAGGTCCTTCGATAAACTGTTGCATTGTCATTCCCCTGCTCCCTCCGGCAGTACATCACCATGGGCAGCCGCCGCTACTTCAGCGCCCGCTGTGTCGGTGGTTGCGGCCTGTACATGCTCGTCATGCCAAAGATCGTGATGTTCCTTTGCCCAATTCTTATCGACCGTGCCCTTCGTCATGCCCTCGAGCGCACCTTCCATCCCGATAGTGCCCAGGTAGATGTGCCCGATTGCAAAAGCGATGATCCCGATCGCAGCTGCCGCATGCGCCAGATTGGCGAATTGCAGGAACCTGCGGCCTGGCGTGATCTCGGGAAACAGCATTGCAACACCTGATGCGCACACCACCAAGCCGAGCACCATGGCCCACCAGAACCAGGTCTTTTCGCCAAAGTTGTATTTATAGGAACTGGCATGGCCACCCAAAAAGCCGCCACCCTTGAACAGCCATTTGATATCGATAAGCCGATAGCCGTTGCCGCGCACGAATGTCACGAACATGGCAATGAGCGCCGGGATGAGCAGCGGCCCGAACAGGTTGTGCCCCTCCATCGCCGCGCTCGCGACAATCGAAAAGCCCTCACGCCCCATAACCGGTATCAAACTGTCACGCCCGACAAGCAGGATGAGCCCACTGAGGCTGAGCATGACAATCAGCAGAGCGACCGACCAGTGCACCACCCGCTGGATGAGGGTAAATCGGGGGATCACCAACCCGGAGCGTCCGCCTTTGATCCTGATGCGGCCGAACAGCATGAAGTAAAGAGCGATAACGGCAATGATCGCGATCAAAACCATAGAGCCATATTTGATGATCAGCGCGCCGCGCCTGGCCTGCCACTGGCCGCCTTCGCTTTGAATGAGAACATCTCCGTCTTTGCCCGGCCGCGTCACGCTCGAAGGCTCGCCCATGCGAATGCCGCGCCACATATCGCTCAGATCGCCAGGGCCATAGGGCCTGCTGGTATCGGTTATGTCAGGAACTTTTTGACGGGTCGGCAACTCGCCAGCCAGAGCAGAAGGCTGTAGTCCAAACAAAACCAATAGCGCGAGGATCACCATGACACCCGTCAGCAGGGTCTTGCTAAACCCGGTCGTCGAATTTTCTGCCACGCCAATACTCCGTCCTGGAATTTCATATTCAGCTTGACGAATATAAAGGCATGCGCCTTGATCGAAATCAATTACCCGCTCACTGCTGTATTTTGGCAATTCGGGTTGATTCAAACCGGCACGACTTTTCGCTAAGCGGTTGTTAAGAAACAAATTTCAAACAGCCATCGAGTGACGGACGTTGCCGCGCTCCAAATAGCCGTCGAACTGCGAACAAATGCTGCGCACGAAGGGTTCGCCCCTTTTGGTAATGCGGAACACATCATCGTCCCAGTCGACCAGGCCGTCCTCATCATCGCGCGCAATGCCGCCGGCGATCAAAAATATCTCATCGGCCGCTGCACCGAATTGTGCCCGTGCCAACTGACGCGAAATCGCAAAATCGCAAATCAGGCGCTCGATAACATATGCACGCAGCTCATCGTCGGGCTTGAGTGCATAACCGTTGACGACAGCAAGGCCATGATCGGCAATCAGCTTTTTGTACTCGGCCGTCGGTGTCGCGTTGTGAACATAGCCCTCGCGCAACTTGCCGATAGCAGATGCGCCGAACCCAAGCAGCACATCTGCCGGATCGTCGGTGTAGCCTTGAAAGTTTCGCCGCAGACGGCCGGCGCGCCGTGCCTGGCTCAACGGGTCATCGGGCAACGCAAAATGATCCATGCCGATAAGCTCGTATCCGCCGGCACAAAGCAGGTCTGCCATAATACGCGACTGTTCAAATCGCGCATGAGCGTCCGGCAGCATAGCCTCATCCAGCATACGCTGATGCGTCTTCATCCACGGTACATGGGCATAACCAAACAGCGCGATCCGGCTTGGCATCAGCTCCTGAACCTTTGCAACCGTCGCAGCAACGCTCGAAATTGTTTGACCCGGCAGCCCGTAGATCAAATCTATGTTGATTTTTTCAATGCCAACCCGGCGCAGTTCGAAAATCACATCCTTGGTTTCCTCGAAAGACTGCCGCCGGTTGATGATCATCTGAACGCCGGCATCAAAGTCCTGAACACCAATGCTCGCCCGCGTTACGCCTGCAGTCGCCAGCGCCTCGATCTTATCGGCGCCCATGCCACGCGGATCGATCTCGATACTGAAGCCGGCCGATGGCGCAACATCGAACCGGTCGCGAATGTGTGTCGCCAGATCAAGCGTATCGTCTGGCGTCAGGATCGTCGGAGATCCACCGCCCCAGTGGATGGTCTGCACCCCTGCCGTTTCTGCCAGGTGCGCTGCAACCTTGGAAATCTCGGTCTTGACCACCGGCAGATAATCGGCAACCGGCCAATACTTGCGGGTATATTTGGTGTTGCAGCCACAGAACCAGCACAGCGTGTCACAATAAGGAATGTGAACGTAAAGCGACAACGATTGAGAAGCATTGATTGACGCCAGCCAACGCCGGTATGCGGCACGATCGACCCCTTCATGGAAGTGGGGGGCGGTTGGATAACTGGTGTAGCGCGGCGCTGGCTTGGCGTGTTTTTCAATGAGTGCATGCTGCATGCCTCGATGTGTGCCAAACGCCGGCATTTGCTTCCTTGACTTGGATCAAGCAGCATCGCTGTCATCTGACACGTTGGTGTCAAACTCAAATTCGGCTAAACTTGCGCCGGTCAAACGGGAACAGTCGCGCAATGATCTTCCGTATTTTCATTCTGTTAATCGGCCTTGCCCTCACGGTCACGGCCGCCGAGGCCAGGCGGGTCGCGCTTGTGATCGGCAATTCGGCATACCAGAACGTTACGCAGCTGCCCAATCCGCGCAACGACGCTGCCGACCTTGCACATGGGCTGCAACAGGTTGGTTTCGAGGTTCTGCTGAAGAATGATCTGGACTTTGACGCGCTGCGCCGGGCGCTGAGGGATTTTTCCGACCGGGCGGTCGGCGCTGAAATGGCATTGGTCTATTTTGCCGGGCATGGCATCGAGATCGCCAAGCAGAACTACCTGATCCCGGTCGATGCACGGCTCAAGACCGATCGCGATGTCCAGTTTGAGGCCGTACCGCTCGATTTTGTGCTGTCGGCTGTTGAGGGCGCCAAGAGCCTTCGCCTGGTCCTGCTGGATGCCTGCCGCAACAATCCGTTTGCAGGCTCCATGAAAATGACCAACCCGAACCGCTCCATTGGCCGCGGTCTGTCGAGTATCGAACCAACGGCCGGCACATTGGTCAGCTATGCTGCCAAGGAGGGCACCACGGCCGATGACGGCGAGGGCCGCAACTCACCATATACGACAGCGCTGCTGGCCAACCTCACCGAGCCGGGCCTTGAGGTCAATTTCCTGTTCCGCAAAGTGCGTGATCATGTGCTGAACGCAACCGGAGGCCGCCAGGAACCATTCACCTACGGCTCCTTGCCCGGCAAACGCATCTACCTAAAGCCACCGCAGCAAAACGCAGGCGACCAGAACCCGCCGGTGACACAGCAAGCACCGGCCAAGAGTCTTGACCGCGAAGTCTGGGAGACCATCCGTGACTCAAAGAGCCCAGGTGTCCTGCAAGCTTTCATCAACAGATTCCCCGACAGCATCTATGCCACCCTTGCCAAGGCCAAGCTTTCCGAAGTCCACCAGGCGGCAGTCGTCAACGACCCGCCCCGGCAAATCGATCCCGACCAGGGAGCTGGCGACGGTATGCCGAACGGGCCATGGGCCGTTGTGGCCGGTTCGTATCCGCGCTCGCAGCAATGGAAGGCCAACCAGCGCCGTGACTGGCTGCGCCAGAACGGGGTGTGGGCAAGGACCGTTGACACAGACAACTATCAAAACCTGCGTAATGGTTTGTGGGCGGTGATCGTCGGCCCAACCACCCGCACCGTTGCCAACCGCCAACTCGGCGCAGTCAGGAGAGTCGTAGCGGATGCCTATCTCAAACGTGCCAGATAAACTCATTCCAGGCAGATCCATCACAATAGCAGCCATTATGGCGCTCGCTGCCGGGCCGCTGTGGGCCGACAGGGCCGACCCGCCTCCGAAACCGCGCGTCAAACCGCAGCTCTCCACGCCGTCTCAGTCCCAGCCATCGGCGACCCTGTCCACCGGCCTCGACGTTGCCGTCATCGCGCGCAAGGACTGGCAGGCCAAGCCGCCGTTGTTTGCAATGAAGGCTCATAAGCCGGTCGCCATCCTGGTCCACCACACCGCCAGTCCGGCAAACGCCAAGCGCGACATCCATTACAAGATGCGTTCGCTGCAGGCCTACTCACAAAAGCCCGCCGATCTTGGCAACGGCCGAAAACGGGCCGCCTGGGCCGATGTGCCCTACCACTATTATGTGTCAAGTGACGGCCATATCGCAGAAGGCCGAGATGTAGAATTCAGCGGCGATACCAACACCAACTACGACACGACCGGCCACATCCAGGTGGTGCTGGAAGGTAATTTCGAAAGAACCCGCCCTTATGTCGAGCAAATAGATGCCCTTGAGCCATTATTGGTCTCGCTCGCCAGGAAATGGCAGGTGCCGGCATCGGAAATCCGGGTACACAAGGAAGTCGCATCCACCTTGTGCCCCGGCAAGTATTTTCTCGAGATATTCCCCAGCCTCAAGGAGCGGGTCGAAAGGCAACTGAAGGCACGATAATTACTTCGTGACGTTGACCAGCTGTACCCGGCGGTTAACACCCGCTTCAGGTTCATGCGGTGTTTTCAGCTGAATTTCGCCAAAGCCAACGGCAATCAGTTTGCCGCCATTGATGCCGAAAGTTTCGATCAGGAATTTCCGCACCGACTGGGCACGCGCTTGCGACAGCTTGATGTTGTACTCATTGCTGCCGCGCGAATCGGTATGACCGCCGACCAGGAAGGTCGACCCCTGCAAACTGGCGTCCTTCAGAACCTGGCCAAGGGTCACCAGAACCGGCAAGGCCTTTTGCGAGATTGCGGCAGAATCATATTCAAACTGGATCGTCAGATCGATTGCCGGCAGCTTGTGCTCGGTAACCGTCTTGGCGATCTGCTTGCGCTCTTCCACGACAATTTCGCGGCTGAGCCGGCTGCCGAGCGACCTGACCGCCTTTTGCACCGCATTGGCGCCTTTCTGGTCATTCGACAGTGTCAGCGAACGTGTCTTGCCATTCTTCTTTTGCAGCGCTTTGACCATCTGGTCTTTGGAAAGCTCTTCGGCCTGGCTCATCGGCGCATAAACACAGGCAAAGGCTAGAACGATGCCGGAGAACACAATCCGGCGGAGGGTCTGTTGATGTCGATTGCTCAAGGACTTCACTCCTGTAAATTTCGAAATAGTCACCTTAAGGCAATTCTGCCGTTCCGTAAGTGAACCGTACATGAACATCGTAAGGCGGCGGCGTACAACAGGCAATGCCCATCGTCTCGTCATGGTTGCCAAGACCTGATAAAACTGCGGGTCCCAGCATCTTGATCTGGGCGGGGAATGCAGATGCAAAGCCAGTACAGCGAAGCGGTTATCGCCTCCATGACGCTTATTTTCGGTGACGGATTCCTGTCGCCCGGCGGCGAAGATGAGGTTAAGCGGATCATCCAGTCCCAGACCGGCGCCACCAACCTGGCAGGCCGCAAGGTCCTCGACTGGGGTTGCGGTCTGGGTGGAACCGCACTTGCCCTGGCGCACAAATGCCACGCTGACGATGTGCTCGGCATCGACATAGAAGCCGGCAATATCCAACTCGCCAAGGCTCTGGTGAACCGGTACGGTTGCAGCAGCCAGAATGCCTTTCAATTGGTCGATCCCGGCCCGATGCCGCTGGCCGAAGATTTCGCTGACGTGATTTTCACCAAGGAAGCCTTGTGCCACATTGCCGACAAGGCCCCGGTCTTTGCCGACTTTCAACGGGTCCTGCGGCCCGGCGGTGTCTTTATCGGCAGTGACTGGATGACCGGGTCCGAAATCTCCAACTCTGAGGCCTATCGCGCCTGGGAAGACCAATTGCGCAGCGCCGGTCTGTCGTTCACCTTTGTATCCATGACGGCCCACCGTGACGGACTTGAAGCGGCCGGCTTTGAGCAGGTCGAAATCATTGACGACACCGCCTGGACCCTGGAACACGGCGAGGGTTATGTGAACCGTCTCGAGGGTCCCGATCGCCCACGGATGCTGGAGTTGCTCGGCGAAGACGGCCTTGCCGGCCTGATCGTGCGCTGTTCTGCCCGGGTCGATGCCCTGCGCAACGGCGATCTGCGCCGCTGCCACATGCGCGCGCGCAAGCCTGGCCCTTCATGAACCTCAGATGAACCTGGTGCTCAGCAACGCTTCACGCTGGGGCAACTAGGCTCTCCACCAGGAGACGCTTTGGCCGGTGGTTAACCCTCACGGTATCCGCTCGCGGACCAACAAAGGATAAAGACGATGCTCAATCGGCTCTTATATTGCCTTGTGGCGCTGACCATGCTTATCGGCTCGTCCACCGGTGCCTGGGCTCAGGAACGCCTGGCGCTCATTGTCGGCAACTCAAAATACCAGTCGCTGCCCACGCTCGCCAACCCGTCCTGGGATGTGCAGGCGATCGGTTCTTTGTTGAATTCGGCCGGTTTTGAAGTCACCACAGCCCTCGATCTTGGTCAGGTCGGCATGCGGCGCAAAGTACGCGAATTCACATCGGCTTTGGCGGCCAAGGGCCCCGATAGTGTGGCGCTGGTCTATTTCGCCGGACATGGTGTACAGATCGACGGTCAGAACTACCTGCTGCCGGTCGATGCCAAGATCAAGACCGCCGCCGATGTCCCGCTTGAGGCCGTCCGCCTTGCCGACGTCATGAACCTGCTTAATGAAGCACCCAGCCAGACCCGCATCGTGATCCTGGATGCCTGCCGCAATGACCCATTCGACGCGATCAAGGACAAGATTGGCCGCGGGCTCGCAATCGTCAATGCGCCTGCCGGCACTGTTGTTGCCTATTCCACTTCACCTGGCAGCGTTGCCTACGATGGCGAGACGACCTTCAGCCCGTTCACCAAGGCGCTGATCGAGGCCGCCGCCGAACCGGGCGCCGGCGTTGCGACCGTATTTCAGAACGCTCGCCTGGCCGTTCACAAGGCAACCAATGGCCTCCAGACCCCTTGGGAAGTGACCGCACTCACCCAACCGTTCCAGTTCTTCCCCGGCACCAAGAAGCCTCTGTCGGAAAAATCGCAAGACGCATGGAAAAACGACCTGCGCTCTCGTTCGGCCAAAGATGCTTACGACATCGTGGTGCAGCAGAACAACGTTACCGTCTACCAGATCTTTCTAGCGATCTTCCCGAACGGTGACTTCAGCGACCGCATCCGCATCATCACCGACCGCCGTCTGGAAATGCTCGCATGGTATGATGCGGTAACCCTTAACACCATCGAAGCCTATCAAGCCTTCCTTGAGCGCTATCCCGAAAGCGATCTCGCATTGACGGCCAAACGCCTGATGGAGCGCACAAGGGCGCGCTTGCAAGTTGCCCGCACCGGGCCCGGCGCGCTGGACATCGAAAACACCCAGACCAATGCCCTGGCACCGGTTGGCGATCAAAAAGAGGTCATCAAGACCGTGGTGAAGGTCAAGACCGTAATCAAGAAGGTGCCGGTCATCAAATACAAGACCATCGTCAAGAAGGTCCGCGTACCGGTAATCAAGTACCGCGAGGTTATCAGGCGGGTCCCGGTGATCAAATACCGCACTGTCGTCAGAACGGTTCGTGTACCCGTTCGGTGCAAATGTCACCGTCGCCAAAGACGCACTCATACCTTGCAGTAATGTCGCAACCGGCAGCCGATCGGAGCAATTTTAGCATGCCTGGCGTCTGATCCCCTCATGGCCTCTGGACGCGGCATCGTCACAGGCTTGCCCGTAACCAGCCGTTTCAAGTC
>JABDJG010000108.1 GCA_013002595.1 Hyphomicrobiales bacterium
GCAAAACCGTCAATTTGCGGCCTGCAAGCAGGTTGTTTTGTGATGATGTTCAGAAGTGTTTGGCGTCAGCCAATTTTTTCGCTATAGCCATCGGCACGGTGGGCCTGTAGCTCAATTGGTTAGAGCCGACGGCTCATAACCGTCTGGTTGCAGGTTCGAGTCCTGCCGGGCCCACCAACTTTTTTCCACTTTTTGTTTTTCCATTTAAAATTAACGGGTTAGCCATATGCTTCCAAATTGGTGGTGGCGAAAATAGTCATCAAAATAGTCACTTTTGTAGTCACTTTCCTATGGCAAGACAGCGAGGCGAAGCATACATGCGCCAGCACGGCAGCGGCGATCGGAGGTTTTACCAACTCGCTGTACCGAAAGACATACAACCGAGCCTGGATAAGAAGCGGATCACGGAGTCTTTGAAGACAGATTCCGTCACCGTTGCCAGGAAGCGCCGGGACGAGCGGCTCGTCTATTGGCGACACATGTTCGATGAACTTCGAAAGACAGAGAAACCCGACAAGACACAGCTAAGAAAGATTTTCCTCGACGGTTCGGCATGGGCGCGAAGACACCTTGAATTGAATGCGGATCATGGCGCGGAGGAGCTTCACGATGCGCTGTTTACTGAGCATGGGTCAGGGAGGCATTGTCAGAGCAAACTTGCTTGAAGCGGGCAGGGAGAGTCGCCTAGCGTTGCTGGATGATCACTTCAACCAGAACCGCCACCTCATCAGCCGACAAGACTTCAAACTCAACCGCATCAATGCCCTGGCGGAGTGGCATCAACTGGCGGCCTGATACTATTGCATTACACCTTCTCTGGCTTGTCCACTTTCGTCTGACAGTGCCGATATATCGGCATGAGAGTGACCAACAAGGCACGTTCCATTTCTGCGTCTGTCCTTGAACGCATCACTCAGCGAAAAAAAACTGAATGGAGATTTTTCGAAAGCTTTTGCTCGCGGTTCTTGCTGGGCTTGGATTGTCTATGGCTTTCGGTGCCATATCCGACTGGGGTGTAAAATTCGAGCTGACAATTGGAGTTGCGTTCTTTGTGACGGCAATGGGTGTGGCCGCGACAGTCTTCCAGGGGATACGCAGCCAGAAACTGCCGTTTTTCGCCTGGTACGCGCTGCCGGTTATCATCGGCATCGGCTTTGCAATGCTCGGCAGTTACAACCTGGACGACTGGTTGCGTGGTGTTGGCGGCGCCATACTGGGCTTTGCCGCCTTTTTAATCAGTTTTGCAGTGCTCCGGTTCTGGGCAGACAGCAAAGGTGATCGCGGTTGGGCCGGTATTATTGTGCTTGGCACGATCGCGGGGGCCGGCGGCATCTTCGGCGCCACTCAGTACTTTGCCCAATGACCGCCTTACCCAGTACCGGTATAAGAACTGGACCTGCAGCCGTGTCGACCACTGGAGAATCGGCCGTTGACTAGGCGAAAGCCACTTTTGTATCGCGTGCTGGTGCTGGAAGATGACTTTGAAGCCGCCAGCAAGATCCTGGGAGCGCTCTCCCGCATCGAGCCGCACCTGGCCCCTTACGATCTCGATGTCACGCTGTTGTCGACCTGCCGGGCCGTCGAGGAGCTGATCAATGATCATCCTGACAGCCCGTTCGACATCATCCTGATGGACCGGAATGCGAGTTGAACGGCTCCTTCCATGCGCTTGATGTGGAGCATTTCGGACCGCACAACGTTGTCTCAATATCTTCTAAACCCGAATGGAACCAGCTTGCCCAAAACCGCGGTGTCGAACATGTCGTACCGAAAAGTTTCAGCGACCTGGATGGATTTGCCGAGGATGTTGCAGATTTGGTGCTCGATCTGTTGCGGGCCCGGTCAGCATAAAGGCGCCGTTGTTGAGGTGTTCGGATCTTCTGCCCGCAAGAACAAGGACGCAGCATCAATGCAAAGACAAGCGCTAGTGGCCAGGCATCCAGACACATCAGCGATTGGTGGATGGCGCCAGCCTGAGCTGCCTGTCGTCCTAACGCGGAGTATCAATCATCTGCAGGTTCGTATTGGGAATCGATCGACGTTTCTTTATAGAAATTTCCAATGGGGCATCAAAGGCGGGAATAGGGGGTTGCATGATAGTTGACGCAGAAGGCAGCACTGGCGGAATTGGCATGTTCAGGCGAATGGCGAAATCAATCGCCGGGGCTCTTCTGGTTATGTTGTCCATGCTTCCTGCACAGGCGGCAACGATTGAACTCTTGGCGAAGAACCCGGTACGGCAAGACCTGAGTGCATACCGCCTCCTCAACCTCACCACCCCATACGCTGATGGCATTGGCTTCAGTCTAAGTCTCGCCAAACCAAATTTGGCAACAGGGGAAACACTCCACGACTCCAAATCAAATTTGATTAAGGGTTGGAGTTGGGTCTTCAAGGGTGGGCTTAACTCCGATGGCGCTCATACCTACCAATCTCTCCACATGCCGGCAGCCTGGAACGGTCTCAAAGTAGGCAAGGTCATCGAGATAAACGGACAGCTCAAACGCGGCGATCTCGGCAGACTTCAGAAGTTGGTTGAGGACACCGGGTTCTCCGATTGTCTAAGGCCCGGCTATTGCCCTTTCAACAATGTCATATCACTCAACAGTTCGGGTGGGAATTTCATCGAGGCGTTAAAGATCGCAGAATACATCGCCAAGCAGAACTTCATCACCCTTCTGGCCAGGGACGCGGTCTGTGAATCGGCCTGCGCGATGATCTTCCTGGGTGGTTACACGAAATACGAGGGTTTCTTCTTTCCCCGGCGGTTTGCGCATGAGACCGCGAGCCTGGGTGTGCATCAACCGTTCATTGGCGTGCCCGAGGGAACCTACAGCGCCGATCAGGTTGGCCAGGTTGCCAAAGTGATCAATAGGGGTGTGAACGCGGCTACTGAATACCTGCTCGGCGCCGGCGCCGGCATTGGTCTGTTGCGCAATATGTACGCGACCGCGCCCAAGTCCATGTACCATCTGTCGGTTCTTGAGATGTCCGAACAGGGCATTTTTGTTCTGGGGCAAAACCGCGACGCCGGAGAAGTCTCGCGGGCAAATGCGCTCGCCTATTGCGCGGAACGCTACAGGGCGCGCTATTTCGAGGTGTCGCCGGACCTGCTCGACAACATGCAATCCGACCAGCGCACATTTTTGACCTTTGTAGCTGGACAAAACTTTGCATGCATGGGTGTCAAAGATGCCGGCACAGGCAAGTGGAGCGTTTCAATCTGCATGGGAAAGACCTGTTGGCTCGCCAAATATGGGCAGGTTGAAGTCGGCAAATACGCCAAGGAGAAAGACTTCGACGATCTGATGAACATTGCCGTCGGCCTCGACAACGCCGAGTTGGGCATCGCGATAAAAGACTTCCGCCATCGGACCGTCCTGCTCAAATACATCAGGCTATTCGCAACTGACAGTGGCGGGTCATTTCGCAAGTTGAGTGCCATTGAGGCAAACCTGCCGATGCCGAAAGCCTTATGTGGCCGGATCGACGCCAGCGATGCCGGTTTGGTCAGAACAGTGCAGACAGCACTCAACCAGGCGGGGATCAATGTCGGCAGGCCCGATGGTTCGCCCGGACCAGGCACCCGAAAGGGCGTTCAAGCGGCCAACAAGAAACTGCTGAACCGCAACGTCGACCAGATCGATGCAGCCTTGTTGCGCGTCCTGGGACTTTCCGATGCCGAAGTGGCCGACTACACTGTTTGTGGGGGCTAAGTGGCCTCAGTTCTCAAAGGAGGAATTGTTTTGCGCGTCGGTTCAGGTGGTTTTTGGCAAGTGCTCTGCTGTTTGCTGGCAATAATCGTTTGCAGCAGCAGCGCCCGGCAACAGGCTCAGGCACAGACCGGAAAACGGTTTGCGCTGGTGATTGGTAATTCCAACTATCAACAGGTTGGTCACCTGACCAACCCCAGGAACGATGCAGTGCTGATTTCGGCCTCATTGCAGGCTGTTGGCTTTGAAGTCGAGACCCTTTTTGACCTCGGAGAAGAGGCTATGGGAGCAGCGCTGGACAGCATCGCTGAACGGGCATCCTCGCTTGACGTGATTGCGTTTTATTTCGCCGGCCACGGCTTGCAAAAGAACGGCAAGAACTACCTCGTGCCCGTGGATGCCAAGCTGAAAACCGAAACCGCCATCGAACGTGAAACAATCGGACTGCAATCCTTCATGGATGTCATGGAGCGGGTGCCGATCAGCCTGGTGTTTCTGGATGCCTGTCGCAACAATCCGTTTGCAGAACAGCTGTTGGCAAAGTCCAAGGCGCAAGGCCGTTCAGTGCCAGTCCAGCAGGGCCTGGCAACCGTGCGGGCCATCGGCGACATGCTGATCACGTTTGCAACGCTGCCCAACACGCTGGCGCTTGACGGTGACACCGACAACTCACCATTCGCCCGGGCGCTTGCGCGCCATATCAAGACAGCCAACACCGAAGTTTCGGTCCTCATGAAGCGTGTGACCCGCGACGTCATGGCAGAGACCGGCGGCGAACAGCGCCCGCAACAGCTTTCGCAGATGCAGACTGAATTCTACTTCAGCAAGAATGCCGAAACCCCGACCGCTGCGGCGCCGCAGACCAAAACCCTGCTGGCGGTCTATCCCGGCAAGGCCACAACTGGACAGGAGGTCTCCCTGCTGGCCGATGTGCCGCATTCATGCTCACCGAGTTTCATCAATCTGGCCCCGTCAAACAAGGTCACGCCAATTCCGCTGAAGTTCTTCAAGGTGATCGATCTCGGCAACGGCCAGACCCGTCACGAGATATCGCCAGGATCACGCTATGGCCTGGTCGTTCAGGAACAGGACGAGCGCGGCCTGCACCGGATAGGGTTCTTCTGCGCGCCAACCGATGCTGTTGAAGCCGACGCAAAGATCAAACTGCTGAGAGCGATAAACGCCAGGCTCAAGAACGGCGAGTTGTCCGGCACAACAGCCGGTGACGGGCAAGATGCCGCCGCGTATCATTTTTCCGAGTATGTCGTTCAATAACAGATCAGGCAGGCGCTCTAGTCGATCGGCAGACCAGGGCCATTGTATTTTTCGAACACGAAGCGGGCACTGACCCAACCGGTGCGGTTATCCGTTTTGATCTTGAACCACACGCCTTGCGAATCCGGCTTGACTGAACAGTTGACAATTTCCACGTTGAGGCTTGGCTGAAGACGCTCGAGCACCTCGCCGTCGAGTGTCGGTGCTGAACGCATGTTGACTTCGCGCTTGATTGAGCCTGGTCGCTTGTACTTTTGAAATTCCGTACCCTTGACATACCTTCCATTGCTGCATCCTAGCGTATCGGCAAGCAATCCAAGCCTAACCGGTTTGCTGACGCGAGGTTTGCCGGCACACCAGCCCTTACCACGCGGATTGACCGGGCCGGCCGCACATCCGGTCTCGCCGCGCCACAACGCTATACGCACCTTCTTGTCTTTGCGAATCTGGATCTGACACGAGAAGATTCCATGAGCGGAGCCGGTTGACAAAACACCGCTGCCTTCGGATTCAGCGACTTCCATGAGAAGAACCCCCGAAACTTCCCGACCAGGAAAAAACAGTCCATACTCCAAATCGACCCCAGATTTGAAGGCCCGGCCGGCTAGCATATATGCGTTGCACAGGCGTGCAGCCAGATCGTGGTCGAGGCCATAACCATATACAGGCCTGGACAGCAGACCTTTGGCAACCGGCGAGAACCCCATATTCCAGGAATTGAGGCCGCCCCGCAGCATATAAAAACTATTCGCCGAACGATGCTTAAGCGCTTCGCGCAGCAGACGTGGAGGATTGGCACCGCCGATGAGTAATTTGTTGAACGCTGCAGCAATATCGTAGGACAGGTTGAGGACATCTCCAACCCGGCCAACCTGTTCAGCCTTCTCGCCAGGTAGAAAGCCGACGTGAAACCCCAGTTGAGCACCGGTTTCAATGTAGCGACCGTCATTTGCCTCGTGAACCAGATCCACCGAGAGGGCAAAAGCGATCGCGCAGGCCGAAAGGCACTTGCCACCGTTCAGGACATAGACGCCGCCGACATTAGGATCCTGACTTTCCAGGACGTAGCGAATTTTTTCAGCGATAGCGAAGCCTTCGAGAAAATTGCCGCCGGGGCTGTCGAATACGATGCCGGCGAGGAATTTGGGCGTTCGCAGCAGTCTCTCCAGCTTTGCGGCATCGCCTTTATCGATGATACCAGTGATCTCGATCACCGTGGAACCTGCTGGATCAGCGGCTGTGCGCACCTGATCGACATCGTTTTCGAGGGTCGTTATCGGGCTCTCATTGCCCAGGATCGAAGCAGGTCCCTGGCTGGGGTAAATCGACCGCAGCCCGGCCAGGCGTTCCAGCAACTCAGGACGAAATTCAATCTGTGCTGCTCGTACGGGCGCATGCAGCATTGTCAAAAAGACGATGGACCAGGCGCAAAGCAGCGCTTTCGAACCAACATTCCACACGCTCTAGTTGACCGGAACGAGAACCAGCTGCACTCGGCGGTTCTGCGCGCTGAACGGGTCGACAAGGTTCTTCAACTTGCTCGCGCCCATGCCGCTCACCAAGACTTTGCTTGCCGGAATGCTGCCTGTTGAACGAACAAAATCGGCCACCGCGCGCGCCCTGTTTTCAGATAGTACCCTATTGTAATCGTGGCTGCCCTTGGCATCTGTGTGCCCGAGCAGCAGGAAACGAAAATCCTTGAAGTTGGCACCCTTGAGGATTTCAGAAAGCTTTGCCAGCTTTGGTTTCTGGTCAGGCCGCAGTTCAGCCGAATTGTAGTCAAACAGAATCTCCATATCGATCGAAGGCAACGTCGATGCGGTCTGGCTCGCAGCCCCGGACCCTTGCGAGGTTTTCTTGACCTCTTCACGATCGATGATCCCAAGATTGACCACATCATCAATAGAAAAACTGGTCGACGATTTGAACTCTGAGTTCTGACAGTTGTTCTGATTGAGCAGACAGTTCTCCATTTCGCTGGACCCACTCGCCTTGTCCTCAGAGCCAAGGTTGAAATCATCTAGGGTCAATGTCGCTTGTGCCATCACTACGCTCGGCAAAGACAGTGCGACTAGCAACAACAGCATACGCTTCATTTTCGGTCTCCAGGTTCCACGCTTCACTGCTGCCCATCGGGCCGCCAAGCCTGCACATCGGTATCATAGTCGGCATAATTTAGAAAACAAAACCGGTTGCCCGAGGTGCCGTTAAGCCAGCATTTGAACCGACATCGCAGATTGGATGGAATGGTCGCTCTATTGCAGATTGGTTTGCTTACAACGTCAACCGGTGCACCGGATGGCTGGCTGTCGCCTAACTCAAGACTGGTTGCCGCCCCATTGATGGCCTCTGTTTCGGGAAACTCATTGAACAGGCTCTTGCCGTGGCCAACCAGGACGGTCTTTGACCCGGATGGCCAGACGAAACGGGTGGTAGATTTGAAAGACAATCCCGGCCCGGCTTGTTTTTGCTCCACCATTGCGCATCGCTCGTGATCCTTCATCGTCGCACCGGCAAAGACGAAGCATTCTCCAACGGACTCGTTGATCCAGGGACCATTGCGGCTTTCAAAAGCAACCTGCTGGGGCGCGCGATCATCATCCCTGGCCAGCCCGGCAAGCGGCGTATCGCGGGAAAACATCATGAAGGGATGATACTGCAGACCAACCTCCTTGCCGATCGTGATCCACCCCAGATTATGGCTAGAGCCGTAGCTCTTGGACGGCGTCAACCCATTGGACACAGTGACCTCACATACCGAGGCAGCTTCCTGTCCAAAACCTTCAAGAGAGCCAGAAATTGAATCCCCATCTCTCTTTTTCTTGGGCGCGCTAACGCCCGAAAGTCGAACTTTTCGACTATCAAAGAAGCCGTTCGCTGAGATGACGTCGGTGTGATACTGGTACCAGTTGTTGCACGCATTGACGATGGTTATATCGCTGAACTTGTTGGGAACGACCGTCGGCGCGACCGAGATCAGCCAGCGAGCAGCCTCTCCCACCGTGTCGATGTACATCATCCGGTCGGGCGGCGTTTCCAGCATGGCGCCGATCAGGGTCGGCGGTGTTTTCGAGTAGCCGGCAATCGCCATTAGCTGACCGACGCTGTTGATCGCAATTTTGTAGGCCTTGTTGACAGCCTGCTGGCTGTACTGGCCTTCTTCGACGACAAGCGACGGTGCATGAAAACCCAGCTTGGCGAGCGGGTGAATGAAGCGATCAGCAATGACACCTCGATCGTCTTCAGGTGCAATACTGCCTGCCATAAAGACAACCGAGCAGGCTGACTCACAGGCCTTGCCTCGGCGAACAGCGGTACCGGCCTTGGCATAAATCTGCCGGGCGATTTTGAGCGCCTCAACGTAGCTGCCCCCCGGACTGTCAAGGCACAAGCGCTTGGGAATAAGCGTGCCCTGTTCACTATCGGGCCGGCCTTTCATGGCTGGACCTGACAGCGCTGCCTTGAGTTTCAGACTATCGCCCTTATCGATTGTTCCGACGATCTCAAGGCCGCATTCAAAGATAGGATCGTCTACCGGCCGAATGTCGGCAGCGCCGGTTGGCTCAGCCCAAGCAAGCCAGGACAATGTCACAACTGTCCAGAATAACGCGAGCAGCCCAGACCCAACAGGTCGGCAAGCAGAACCATCTAACTGAGAGCAATCGTTGCGGTTGGCGTTTTGCCGGTTTGATTGAGAATCTTCGATCATGGGAACTCCGGCAGCGGTTTTGGGTTGGTCATAGGCAGTCTTATTGCAGCCAAGCCAGGTCATCAATGGTAAGTCGGTAAGTGCCCATTCGGAGAGAACGTTCTGGCAGTTTCTCACTGCAAAGGGATTCGGGTGTGTGCTGCTAACGCCTAGTGAACAATCTCCGGATAGTCAAACACCACTCGGCTCAGCCAATCCTTCGAGACGTGAAGCGATGTTGACCCCGTCACCGTGTATGTCGTCACCCTCGACAATTACATCACCTAGATTGATTCCAATGCGGAATTGGAGTCGTTGTTTAGCATTGCCCTTGGCTTCATGTCGAAGCACGGCGTCTTGCCGCGCCTGTGCACAACCCACGGCATCAACGACACTGGTAAACTCCAGCAGAAGCCCGTCACCCATGAACTTGAACGTCCGTCCTCGATATTCTGTAATCAGCGGATCGAGCACTTCAAGACAAAACGCTGTGAGCCGTTCAAGAGCGCCGGCTTCCTCCTTGCCCATAAAAGCTGTGTAGCCAACCACGTCAGCAGCGAGATTGGCAGCTAGCCGACGCTCCATATTGTGTCTCCCTCTACGGAGAGGTGACTGAAACGGCCCGACAAAATCCACACTATGTCTGATGTCTCCCGTTGGCACGAAGCTGCCGAAATGGGCTTGCTTCGAGGTAGTCCGCTCTACCTTTTAGTTCGGACCTCATGAGCCAGAACGTCTGTTTTGGTCACCATTTCGCCGTCAATTTGGCTTGCCGAAAACGCGTACTTTTTGACCCACGTCGGTCATCTACTCAAACGGCCACGCGCATCAATTGTGTGCATGCAGGTGACTGCCACGCATTAGTTGGAAGAGCCACATGCGCACTTGTCTAGTACAATGCGACAATCGGAAATATGT
>JABDJG010000125.1 GCA_013002595.1 Hyphomicrobiales bacterium
GCCTTGTCCTCAAGGACCTTCTGACAGCCGATCCGGACATGCCCATGGCCCAGTGTGCCAAGGGCTACTTTGCCAAGCTTATCGGCAGCGCCAGCCATGCAGAGCGCGGGGCAGGTATTTCCGCCAGGCTCAACGATCAGCTGGATAGCTTGGGCGCCAATGACCGCGAACGAGGCCATGCCGCGGCTCTTGCCGCCTGGTGCGAGGGTGACCTTGACCGTGCGACCGACTGCTGGGAACAGGTGCTCGACGATCACCCGTTTGATGCCATGGCGCTGCGGCTCGCCCATTTCACTCATTTTTACTCCGGTGACGGTAGCCGGATGCGCAAATCCACCGGCCGCATCCTGCCGCTCTGGGTGCATGATCATCCAGACATTGGATACGTTCTCGGCATGCACGCGTTCGGCCTGGAAGAGTGCGGTGAATACGCCGAGGCTGAAGAATTTGGCCGTCGTGCCGTTGACAAGAACCCTGAAGACGCCTGGTCGGTCCACGCGGTTGCCCATGTGCTGGAGATGACCGAACGCCACCGCGAAGGCATTGATTGGGTCCGCGGCCTCGAAGCCGATTGGTCCAAGGTGAACAATTTCCGCTTTCACCTTTACTGGCACCAGTGCCTTTACCATCTCGAGCGCGGTGAGTTCGACGAGGTCATGCGGATTTATGATGATGAAGTCGCTTCCGACATAGAAGCCGACTTCTATCTCGATATCTGCAATGCCACATCGCTTCTGTGGCGTCTGGAAATGTTCGGTGTCGATGTCGGTGATCGCTGGCACCGGCTGGCGGAAATATCAAGAACCCATATTGAAGACAGCGAACTGCTTTTCGTGTCGCTGCACCATTTGATGGCGCTGATCGCTTCGGGTGATGCAACAGCGGTAGAACAGATGATCGGCCACATTCGCACCTGGTCGACGCTTGAGGAGACACAAGGCAAGGTCTGCGCCGACGTTGGCGTGGCGCTGGCCGAAGGTCTGATGGATGCCCGCCGCGGAGAGCCGGGCAGGGCGGCGGAAAAGATCGCCGGTGTCCGCGGCCAGCTTGCCCTGATTGGCGGCAGCAAGGCCCAGCGCGATGTCTTCGAAATGATTTTGCTGGATGCGACCAGGGCAAGTCAGGACGCGCTCAATGCCCGCGCATTGTTTGCACAGCGCGTCGGCGAAAAATCCCATTCTCACTGGTCATGGCAGGGTTACAGCCAGACATTGCAAATGCTCGGCGAAGACGGTCCGGCCAGGGAAGCCGCCGCCAAAGCCCGCGCACTCATGGCAGGTTGACCAGAAATCAGAAGTAGTATGTGACTCTTGAGATGACCTTGTCGGTCACCTGACCGTCCGTCGTGATATAATCAACGCAAACTGCGGTCAGGAACAAGAAGGCCACAATCTTCCATGTATCCATGACTAATCTCCCGGCAAAGTTGTATGCCGTAACGTCGCATTCTTGCGGGAAATTCGTTAATGTTTATCTAACTGAACCTGAACAATGTTTCAGATCAGGGTCGTTTTATGATTGAAACAATCAAAATCGATCACGCTCTAACGAGACCCCACTGCAAGCACCGGGTGCTGCGCGATGTCACCATCGATGGGTGCGGCAAGGACGAGCGCGTCTCGAATCGAGATAACACCCATGACCTCGCCGTCGCTCAATATTGGGATATGCCGGAAGCCATGCTTGTTCATCGTCTGCATGGCATCGGCAAGGTCGGCTTCCGGGCTCATGAAGACGACGGATTTGGTCAAAATGTCTTTGACTTCCAAGTCTTGCAGTCCTGCGCCCCGATCGGCAAACTCTGCTACCAGGTCTCGCTCCGAAATCATCCCTACCAGTTTGCCATCGTCAGCCAGCACCGGCATTGCACCAATGCCGTTGGTCTTCAGCTTGATTGCAGCATCCTGTGCGCTGTCGTGAGGCCCGCAAGTAACAGCTTTCTGCTCAATTTTTTGCAGATAAGTGCCAATTTTCATCCGTCGTTCTCCCTCAATCGGCTCCAATTGCTGCAAGCGCAGGAAGTCGCCGTCCTGTTTCCCCAAATGGAGATTGCGCAGCAAATTGCAACCGGTACCAAAATAATAAATTGAACTACACCAATATAATCTAATGTGCCTGATTGCCACCGGGAAAATCGCAGTCGCTAAGATCATTGTGGGGTATGGTCTGTTTGTAACCCTGAAATGAGGCTGTGCAAGGTCTCAGTATTGTTTTGTTT
>JABDJG010000144.1 GCA_013002595.1 Hyphomicrobiales bacterium
TGAAACGTCTCCATGGCGCAGACCAATATGGCTTATGCGGCAAGCAGGACGCTATCTACCGGAATATCGTGAGCTCAGGGCATCGGCTGGCTCGTTCCTTGATTTGTGTTATGCGCCGGAGCTGGCAGCGGAGGTTACTTTGCAGCCGTTGCGGCGGTTCGATCTTGATGCGGCAATTATCTTTGCAGATATTCTGTTGTTGCCACAGGCTTTGGGCTGTGAGTTGGCTTTCAAGGAAAACGAGGGCCCAAAGCTGTCACCGGTGCGCAATTTGTCTGACTTCAATCGGTTGAAGGACCAAGGTGCGGTTGCCAGGCTGGAGCCGGTCTATGAGACGGTTTCTCGGGTGAAGGAGGCGCTGCCTGCCCATGTTGGGCTAATCGGCTTCTGTGGGGCTCCCTGGACGGTGGCAACCTATGTTGTTGAAGGGGGGACATCGGCTGATCGCAAGAACACCAAGTTGGCAGCCTTTGCCGGGGCGGACTGGTTCGAAGCGCTGATCGGAATGCTGGTTGAGACATCGATCGATTATCTGTCGGCGCAGATTGAGGCGGGCGCCGAGGTTGTGCAGGTATTCGATACCTGGGCGGGTGATCTATCGGATGATTTGCGGGACAGGTATTGCTTTGCGCCGATTGCGAAAATTGCTGCAGGTGTCAGGTCACGGCATCCCGGTGTGCCAGTGATCGGGTTTGCGCGCGGCATCGGGGTTGGACATCTGGAATTTGCTCGGCAATGCGGTCTGGATGCGGTGGGGGTTGAGTGGTCGGTGCCGCTGGACTGGATCAACAGCACGCTTCAGGAAGAAACGGTTGTGCAGGGCAACCTCGATCCTTTGTGTCTGGTGGCGGGCGGTGAGGGATTGGCGCAAGGTGTGCAACGAATTTGCAATACCGTGCGGTATGACCGGCACATCATGAATCTTGGGCATGGGATCCGTCAGGATACGCCGCCTGAGCATGTCGCAGAGTTGGTCAAGCACGTTCGCAATGCTGATCGGGAACGGGGCGGATGAATGCCTATTTGTGGCTGAAGGCAGTACATCTGATCGCAGTGATCTCGTGGATGGCGGCGCTGCTTTATCTGCCGCGGCTTTTTGTCTATCACTGCGATGCCAAGCCGGGCAGCGAAATGTCGGAGACTTTCAAGGTCATGGAGCGGCGGTTGTTGCGGGCGATCATGACGCCGGCGATGATTGCAGCCTGGATTTTGGGTTTGTGTCTGGCCTGGGTCAGCGGGCTGGATTATCTGACCGGGACCGCCTGGTTTTGGTTGAAGCTGGCGCTTGTGGTCGGCCTGACAGCGTGTCATGGGGTGCTGGCCCGGCATGTGAAAGCCTTTGCAGCAGATCAGAATGACAAATCGCCGCGGTATTTTCGGATCATCAACGAGGTGCCGACTGTGTTGATGATCGGGATAGTGATTTTGGTCGTTGTTAAGGCCTTTTGAAAATGTTGATTGAAAAGTGAGTATCGCCGGGCTAATTAATTTGCTAATATGATTTGCATATAGAGCGTGGTGTCTGCTTGAGATGGGCCATCGCTTGTTCTGAACAGGGCTCCTGTTTCACCTTCCTTCCTTCTGACAAGATATCCGTTGGCGCGCCAGCGGTTTGTCATACCAGTCCATTGATCGTGACTTGACAAGATCCCCCACCGATACGGATAGCCGGATAAGATGACTGATATTACCGCAATGAAAGAGATCAAACTTCATGATCTCAAGGAAAAATCGCCAGCCGAGTTGTTGGCGCTTGCAGAAAAGCTCGAGGTTGAGAATGCCAGCGGGCTGCGCAAACAGGAACTGATGTTTGCCATTCTCAAAAGCCTGGCGGCACGCGATGTGGATATTATCGGTGAAGGTGTTGTCGAGGTTCTGCAGGATGGTTTTGGTTTCCTGCGCTCGCCCGATGCGAACTATCTGGCCGGTCCCGATGATATTTACGTCAGCCCGAGCCAGATCCGTCGGTTCAATCTGCGCACAGGCGATACGGTTGAAGGCGATATCCGCAGTCCAAAGGACGGCGAGCGGTATTTCGCCCTGCTCAAGGTCAACACGATCAATTTCGAGGACCCTGAACGGGTCAAGCACAAGATCAACTTCGACAATCTGACGCCGCTTTATCCAGATGAGCGGCTTGAGATGGAGACCAGTGATCCGACAGTCAAGGATTTTTCGGCACGGGTGATCGATCTGGTGGCGCCGCTCGGCAAGGGCCAGCGCGGTCTGATCGTTGCTCCGCCGCGGACCGGTAAGACGGTTCTACTGCAGAATATCGCCCACTCGATCACCAGCAATCATCCGGAGTGTTATCTGATCGTGCTGCTGATCGATGAGCGGCCCGAGGAAGTGACCGACATGCAGCGCTCGGTGAAGGGGGAGGTGATCAGTTCAACGTTCGACGAGCCGGCGGTTCGCCACGTGCAGGTTGCCGAAATGGTTATCGAAAAGGCCAAGCGGCTGGTTGAGCACGGGCGCGACGTGGTGATCCTTCTTGATTCCATTACCCGTCTTGGCCGCGCCTACAACACGGTAGTGCCGTCATCGGGCAAGGTGTTGACCGGTGGTGTCGATGCCAATGCACTGCAGCGGCCGAAGCGGTTCTTCGGTGCGGCCCGTAACATCGAGGAGGGCGGTTCGATGACGATCATTGCGACCGCACTGATCGATACCGGCAGCCGCATGGATGAGGTGATCTTTGAGGAGTTCAAGGGTACCGGTAACTCGGAAATCATTCTTGACCGCAAGGTGGCTGACAAGCGGGTGTTCCCGTCGATCGATATTCTGCGCTCGGGTACACGTAAGGAAGAGCTGCTGGTCGAGCCGCCACTGCTCAAAAAGACTTTTGTTCTGCGGCGTATTCTCAACCCGATGGGTACGGTCGATGCGATCGAGTTCCTGCTCGACAAGCTGCGTCAGACCAAGACGAACTCGGATTTCTTCGACAATATGAATGCCTGATGTGGTTTAGGCGGTCATCTGTTCCGGGTCGGTTATCGGCAACGAACAGGTCTGGCCGGTGCAAAGGTATAGGGTTGGCTTGCCGCCGGCCATCTGCTTGCCGTGGGCAACATGGCTGGCCGGCAAGTTGTCGGCATCTTCCACATGGATGAGTAGGGCCGGGTGGTTGATAATGACCGCCTTGCGTAGCGCTTTGGTTTCATCCGATTTGCCGATGAAGACGGCCTGGACTGGATTTGCGTGCTGGTCAAACGAGGCCAGGAAACTGGCATGGGCGACGACGACGCGCTGAACATTTGCAGCAAAGGTGTCGTGCAGCTTTTTAGCGTAATCGAGATAGTCGGTGTTGCCGGTGATCAGGTGCAGGTCGGTCAGTGTCCCCAGCATGATGCCATTAGCATTCGGCGTTGCATCGTCATGGGCATACTTGCTGCGTACGATCAGATTATCCGCGAGCTCGGATGAAAAGAAAAAACCGCCGGCGGTCTTGTCCCAGTGGTTGTTGATCATTGCCTGGGTGAGCTGTTCGGCGGTTGTGATGTGGCGTGGTTCTGCCGTTGCCTGATAGAGCGCAACGGCCGCGGTGATGAGATTGGCGTAGTCTTCAGCGGTCGCATAATTGTGGGTCTTGCCGTCGCGATACGAGTGGAAAAGGGTGCCGTCTTTCCACAGATGATCGAGAACAGAGGTCATCGCCTTGGCGGCAAGGTCGATCCAGTCCGGCTCATCGAGATGCAGGCCAGCAGTCGCCAGCGCGGAAATGGTCAGGCCGTTCCAGTCGGCAAGGACCTTGTCGTCCCAGCCGGGTGGGATTCTATCCTGGCGCAGGTGATAGAGTTTCTGGCGCAGCTGTACGAGATGCTTTTCGGTTTTTGTGTCGAGGAGTTCCTGGCTTTTCAGGCGATTGAGAATGTTTGTTTCTTCCCAGTTGCCCTGGGCACTGACGTCATAGACATCCTTGAATGTCCTGGCGTCGGCCTTCGAAAGCGCTGCATCGATGTCAGCTTCGCTCCAGACGTAGAACTTGCCCTCGATGCCTTCTGAGTCCGCATCGTAACTGGCGGCGAAAGCACTACTTGGGGTCAGCATCTCACGCTTCAGCCATGCGACGGTCTCCTCGATTCGTTGCC
>JABDJG010000159.1 GCA_013002595.1 Hyphomicrobiales bacterium
TCGGCGCCCCCTATGCCCGATGCAGGTACATGAGCGAAGCTGTCACGGCGCTGCTGGGTCATGCCTTCGATGGTCTGAATCTCAATCGGGTCGAGGCTGCCTGCCTGCCATTCAACATGCCCTCCAAGCGCCTCCTGTCGGGTTGTGGATTCGTTGAAGAGGGATATGGCCGCTCGTACCTCAAGATCGATGGTTCCTGGCAGGACCATTTGCTGTTTGCAATGATCAGATCGGATTTGCCTCGTTAGGGCCTGTTGTGTTTAATCGCCTCCCGTAATCATGAGCAAACCTCTGGCTGGTTCCAGTTGACGGCATTTTCCCCTATCGTGCAGCGGTGGCGTGGCGAGCGCTGATTGGGGTCTGTCGGGATTCAGCTTGTGGCGCCGGATTGACTGAATTGGTTCAGGTTTAGGGGTGTGAGGAGGAAGGACATGCTGGCAAATTCAACGACGAACGCCCGTATAGATGGGCCATGCCAGCACCACAACCTGAATCCCGACAGCCTAGTGTGTGGGGACACGTGAGGCCGTACAGTACATGGGTTTGATCAAACAGTACGCCCGTTTGCTTGCAGCGCTATTGCTTTTGCTGCTCAGCACACTGCCATCGTCTGCCGTAGATCATCTGGTGAACGCGGCCTTCAAGCAAACGCACATCGATCTGTTACCCAATCTGCAAATCGTGGAAAGCGTCAGTCCCAAGATTCCCATTGAGCTGCCCGGAAACGGTAACGGCCAGAAAATTCGCCTGACATTGGAGGCAGGCGGCTCCGGTCCGGTATACCGCTGGGTCGTGTTTACGCTGGGCAATCCGGCGCCGGTGCCAAGGGAACTTGTGCTCGTGGTGCCGCATCAAGGTTTCACCGGCTCACACGTATTCTGGCCAGCTCAGACCGGCTCTTCCATACAGGGCCAGCAGGCATCGAGTGGTTTGCCGCCCTCTCGCCTTTTGGTGCGCAGTTCCGATGCGATTGCGATTACCGTGGCCCCAGCTACGACGGTAAGCTATGCCTTGGAGTTGAAAGCTCCCACGATCGGCAAAGCGACGCTTTGGCAGCGCGCTGCTTTCGATGCCCAGAACAGACAGTATTCGTTCTTCCACGGCGTTGTAATCGGCATAGCAATGTTCCTGGCGATTGGCTTTTTGTGCCTGTTCATCGTGCGCATGAGTGCTGTCTTTCCATCTGCAGGTCTGTTCGCCATTGCTGCCATCGGCTTCATTGCATTCGAAGCAGGGTATATGTCGAACGCCACCCGTTTCCTGCCAGATCTATGGCAACCTTCCCATTCGCGTGCCTTGGTTGAAGTACTGATGTTGTTGGGCGTCATTGCGTGCACGACCACCTTTCTGGAGCTACGCAGCCGGTCAGCCCTCTGGCGCACTGTTTTCATTGTACTCGCCTTTGCCACGATGGCGTTGCTTGGTTACGGCTGGCTGGAGCCTGACCGGGCCTCCGGTCTCGCCCGCGTGGCGTTCGCCGGGGTGGTTCTGCTCGGCTTCGTCCTGACCGTCCATTACTGGCAACACGGCTTTATGCGGGCCCAGGCGACGCTGCTCCCGTACACGGTCCTGCTGATCTGGACGCTTCTTGCCGGGCTTGCCTGCATCGGCGTCTTCACGAACGAGTTCCTTGATCCGACTCTGGCCGCCGGCCTCATCCTGGTTCTGGTGACGATCGGTTTCTGTCTGGCTCAATTTGCCTTTGATCATGGTTCAGGATCGCATTTGTTCATGCGCGATTCCGGCCGCCGGGCGCTCGCGCTGGCAGGTTCGGAACAAGCCGTCTGGGATTGGCACGTCGGCGATGGCAGTCTGTATGTCGGGTCCGAGCTCGAACGTTCCCTCGGTCTGACTCCAGGCACGGTGGGCGGGGCTGATATTGGCCGCTGGCTGGAGTTGATACATCCAGCAGACCGTGCGGTCTATGTCAGCGCTGTTGAAACCGCTGAGCGCCGCGGCCGTGGCAGTTTCGCCCAGGAATTCAGACTGCGCCGCGCCGATGGCAGCTACCGCTGGTACCTGCTGCGCGCAAGGTCGATGATGGGTGACAATGGTATAGCCGTGCGCCTGATCGGCACTTTGGCCGATGTAACAACCGACAAACGCGCCGAGGAACGATTGTTGAGCGATGCCGTGCGCGACCGGGTAACTGGTTTGCCCAATAAGGCTCTCCTGCTTGACCGTCTCCAGCGCGCCGTGGTGCGTGCACGCAAGACTGGTGACGATTCACTGTTCGTCCTGGTTGTTGACCTCGACAGGTTCAAGAGCATCAATGAAGGCCTCGGTCATGAAATTGGTGACAGCATTCTCAGCATTACTGCCCGGCGTCTCAACGAGCTGGCAGGCCCGGATGATAGCGTGGGCCGCTTGCCGGGTGATCGTTTTGGCCTGGTGTTCAGCGGCGCCAGCCCGCAACGCGATATTATGGCCTACACCGACGCTCTGCGTGCCTTGTTGGCGCAACCGGTCCGCCTGCGCGACCGGGAGGTCTTGCTCACCGGCAGTATCGGCGTTGCCCATTTCAAGGGCGACCGTGCGCGGCCGGAAGATCTTTTGAAAGACGCCGAAATCGCCCTGTTTGAAGCCAAGCGTCGCGGCAACGATGTGGTCGAATTTTTCCGCTCGGACATGCGCGACGAACAGGGCGAGTTGATCGCGCTTGAGCAGGATCTTCGCCGTGCTGTTGAACGCAATGAAATCGAAGTCGTCTATCAGCCTTTGATGCGCCTGAATGACGGGCAGCTGGCCGGCTTTGAAGCGCTGGCCAGATGGCGGCATCCCAAGGAAGGTCTGCTCGAGCCGGCAAGCTTTATGGGCCTGGCCGAAGAAACCGGTATCATTCGCGACATTGGACGCTATGTGCTCAGCGAGTCGGCAATGCAACTGGGCATCTGGCAACGCGCCTTCAGGCCGCACGATCCCCTGTTTGTGTCAGTCAATGTGTCATCGGCCCAGCTGATCGATTTCGAGCTGGTGACGGATGTCAAGAACCTACTCAATCGTGAGGATATCCAGCCTGGCACTTTGAAGCTTGAGTTAACCGAAACCCTGGTCATGCAAAACCCCGAGCTCGCCACCAATGTGCTGGACAGGGTACGCCAATTGGGCATTGGTTTGTCTTGTGACGACTTCGGCACCGGGTACTCCGCTCTGGCCAATCTGGCGCGTCTGCCATTCGACACGCTCAAGATTGATCGCATGTTTTTGGAGGCAGACGCCGAAGATGAACGTGCCGCCGTCATTCTCGACACGATTATCCTGCTGGCCCACGACCTGCAGCTGACCGTCGTCGTTGAAGGTGTCGAGAACGGCGAACAGATCGAGCGGTTGAAGGAACTTGAGTGCGATTATGCCCAGGGTTTTTATATTGGCCAGCCCGTGACCGCCAGTCAGGTGCTCAACGCACTAGGTGGAATGCCGTATGGCGTCGACACCAAGCGCGGCGGCCGCTCGGCTTTCTGGGAACTGCTGCGAGGCTTGGGGCAGGCTGTGCCGGCCGCACCGGAAACACGCGCCGCTCCGCCGGGCCCGCCCGTGCAACCGGCGGCGCCTTCACACCAACCGGTGCCGGCAAACCACATGCCGCGAGCCGCTGCGGCCACAACGCCTGCGCCATCGCAACAGACACCACCATCGGCAGCCCAATCACCGTTACCGCAGATCTCCGATGCCCCACCGCCCGCGCCAAGTCCCGAGACCGAGGCGTTAACGTGGCCACCAGCTGTGAGCAGTGCGGAAGTTGAGGAAGTCGTTGAAATCTGGCCGACCGATAGCGATACACCGGCGCGCGCCAAATCTGCTGTTCTCGAACCGGCAAGCGAACCTGAACCAACGGCAACTGACAGCGAGCCGTGCAAACCTGCAGCCGAACCGGCAAAAGAGCCCAGGGCTGATGCAGATCTGGTAGAGGAAAACGCCGAACCTGCTCCCGACGCGGCGCCCGAAGCGCCGCAAGCCGTTGCAGCTGAAAAAGCCGGGTCCGTCGACAAGCAGCCCGCACAAAAGGCACCCGCTGCCAAAAAACCCGCAAAAAAACGCGCCCCAGCAACTAAAAAGCGGTCCGGTCAACTCAAAAAGAAGCTGCGTAAAGCCGCCAAATCCCGCAAGGCGAGGTCCGGTAAATCTTGAATCGATCGTGCTCTGGTGGAATCAGGCGTGGCCTGACTGTGATGACAGTTTGGAAATGTCTATGCCGATCTTGCGCAAGGCATGATCGTAGCGATCCTCAAGATCAGATCCGAACAGCAAGGTTTCATCTGCCTCGCAATGCAGCCAGCCGTTCTGCAGCAATTCGTGCTCCAGCTGTCCAGGTCCCCAGCCCGCATAGCCAAGTGCCAGCATCGCCCGGCGTGGCCCTTCGCCCTCGGCAATTGCCCGCAAGATGTCCAGAGTGGCGGTCAAGCCGATCCGGTCGTCAATCGGCAGCGTACTGTCGGCTATGAAGTAGTCGGTCGTGTGAAGCACAAAGCCGCGCCCTGTCTCGACTGGACCACCAAATTGAACCGGCGTGCGGGCAACTTCGACGGGCAAACGGATCTGATCGTCTTCCGGCAGCACGTTCAAACGGTCAAGCAGATCGACAAAAGTGAGATCTTCGGCCGGCTTGTTGACCACCAGCCCCATAGCCCCGTCCGGCGAATGAGCACACATGAAAATGACCGTGCGCTCGAATCGCGGGTCTCCAATGCCCGGCATGGCTATCAGCATCTGCCCTTCAAGCCGTTCTGCTGGTCCCATGACTGCCACTCAATCTACTGTTACGACGATCCTGAAAGACTATCTTGGATTACCATGTAATATCAATCCACAGGATGATCCGCCCTGGTTAACAATTCCTGTTTCAGACTGTGACACAATCGTGATTGGGGTGTCATAGCCCTCACGGCATATAACGACATCCAACATGACTGTACGATGAACGCATGGATGAACCGATCAGAAATATGAAAAACCTCGTTATAACAATGGCTTCAGCTCTGTTTACGATGCTGATGGCGACGGTGGCGACGGCTGAAGAATTGCAGCGGTCGGCTCGCTTTGAATATTCCAATGTGCAACTGCTTGCCGGCGCATTCAACACC
>JABDJG010000193.1 GCA_013002595.1 Hyphomicrobiales bacterium
TGACAACAGCCGCTCATTGCGCTGCCGCGGGCGTCGTTTCATCACATCCGTTTCCGGCAGTTCTGCGCCGAGACCGAGCGCCGGCACAATATCGGTTCCCAGGTCGATGCTGAGGATCAGGACCACCGTCAGCGGCAGCGGAATGTCGAGCAGCACATAGGCAATGAACGGCAGTATCTGGGGGACGTTACTGGTCAATATATAGGCAATGAACTTCTTGATGTTGTCGAAGATGGTGCGGCCTTCTTCGACGGCGGCGACAATGGTGGCGAAATTGTCATCCATCAGCACCATGTTGCTGGCTTCCTTGGCAACGTCGGTGCCCATCAAGCCCATGGCGACGCCCATGTCGGCGTTCTTGAGCGCGGGTGCATCGTTCACGCCATCGCCGGTGACCGTGACGATCTCGCCGAGCGACTGGAATGCCTGAACGACGCGTAACTTCTGGTCCGGTGCAATACGCGCGAAGATCAGTTCACTTTCCGCCTTGAGCGTCTCGGCCAGTGCGTGATCCTCCATCTCGGCCAGTTCGGCGCCGTGGATCACGGTGCCCTTGTCCGACATCAGGCCGATCTGGATGGCAATGGTCTTGGCCGTCAGGCCATAGTCGCCGGTCAACATCACGACCTTGATGCCCGCCGACCGGCACCGGGCAAGGGCATCGGGAACCTCCGGGCGCGGCGGATCAATCATGCCGATGAGGCATATGAACGTGTAACCGGCCTCAGGTACGCAGGCGCCCCTGGCGGGACCTGTCGCGAGGGCCAGGCCCCGCTCGCCCCGTCCGGCAAGCCTGCGATAGGCATCGATGACTTCGTTGCGCCGGGAATTCGTCAGTTTATGCATCCTGCCGTTGAGCATTATCTGTTCGCACATGTCGAGAACGATCTCCGGCGCGCCCTTCAGCAGCGCCCGGGCGCTGCCACCATCGGCAGGCTCGATGACGGTGATCATGTGCTTGGCAAGGGAATTGAACGGCTGCTCAGCGATCTGCCGGGCGCTACGCAGTTTGTCGAGATCGGCATGTTCGTTCGCGTACAGCAGCAGGGCGCCGTCAGTTGCATCGCCTGAGTATCCGCCATCGGACAGGTAGGCATTGTTGCACATGGCCATGACCAGCAGCGCGTCGCGCAGGGCCGGTTCACTGGCGATGCTCGGATCGCTGGAGGCATACTCTCGGCCGCCCAGCACCAGCGTATTCACACCAAGCCGGTTCTGCGTCAGCGTTCCGGTCTTGTCGGTACAGATCACCGTGGTGCTGCCCAGGGTCTCAACGCTCTCCAGGTTCTTGATCAGCGCATTCTTGCCGGCCATACGCTTGCTTGCCATCGTCAGGGCGAGCGTAACGGTTGGCAGCAGACCCTCCGGCACGTTGGCCACAATAATGCCGATGGCAAAGATGAGACTGCCGATGCCACTCTTGCCGATTGCAACACTGACCAGGAAGAATGTCACGCCCAGGAAGATGGCAATGGCACTGATGACCTTGATGAAGTGCCGCAGTTCGCGGTGGATCGGCGTTTCGGTTGCGGCTGTCGATTTTGTCAGCTCGACTATCCTGCCGATCTGCGTCGTCATGCCGGTGTTGGTCACCAGCACCCGGGCTTCGCCATTTTCCACCAAGGTGCCCGAGAACGCCATATTTGTACTTTCAAGGATATTGTCATGGCTTGCGGCCGGGTCGAGCAGTTGTGGTTCGCTCTCGCCAGTGAGGCTTGATTGATCGACTTTGAATTCGTTGGCCTCGATCAGACGACCATCGGCCGGCACACGGTCGCCTTCCTGCAGCACGATGACATCGCCTGGAACCAGTTTTTCGGCCTCGACCTCTTCGGCAACGCCGTCGTGGACCACAGTGACCATGGTCGGCAGCATCTTCTTGAAGCTTTCCATGATCCGCTCGCTCTGGCGTTCCTGGAAATAGGTGAAGGCCGCATTTAGGAAGACGACGCCGAACAGCGCTATGGCGATGTAGATGTTACCCTGATCCGGATCGAGATTTTCGGCAAGAGACGCCAGAAAGCCACCCACAATGAGCAAAAGGGCGAAGAAATTCTTGAATTGGTGTAGAAACTTGACGAACTCCGACACGTCCTGGCGGACGCTCAGTTCATTGGTGCCGTATGTCTTTAGTTTGTCCTGAGCCTGCCCGCTTGTCAGGCCCGTGAAGCCGCTGTCGAACGCGCTGTAAAGCTCCTTCAGCGGAATTTTGTGAATTTCAGCCATGCCACCCCGAGCGCAAACTTGTGTCCTGAAAAGAGGCGCTGCGTTGCCCGGTGACCAGACTGACCCGAATTGCATTTGGTCGGCCTTGACCCATATCAAGGGTGCCCGCGTCCGTGAGCGGCGCTTGATCCTGATCAAACCGCAAGTGCAGGCGCAGCCGTACGGTGTCACAACGGTAGCCAGTAACAACGGAGGCAAGCCATGCAGCAGGTTAAGGATTTAATGTGCCAAGAGCTCGAAGTTGTCGCGCCGGACGCGCATCTTCATGACGTTCTGAGAAAGATGAACCGGGCGGGATATCGACACATTCCTGTCGTGGCCAATGATAAGCTCGTGGGCATCATTACCGATCGCGACATCCGCCTGGCGGTCAACTCGCCGATCATCAAAGAGGATACCGACCTTTCGCGCGAAGCGGTGCTTGATGATATCCGGGTCAATGACTGCATGACGCCTGAGCCGCAGTGCGTGACGTCCGATGCGCCGCTCAATGAAGTCGCCGAACTCCTGTCACTCAGCAAGTTCGGCGCATTTCCTGTGGTCGACGATGGCAACCTAGTTGGCATGATCAGCTACATTGATTTCCTCAAGCACTACGCCGCCAACCCATAGACTCTAGGGTCAGGATCCTAGAGCACTTCTGGCTTTAGAGAATCGTGTGCCAGGGATGCTGATCCGGGGCCGCGTCGGGATGGGCCCGTACGAAGTGATGCAGCACGTGCAGCAATGTTTGAACATGTTCCCTGTCGCCTCGATCCTGCGATGATCGGATGTCCTCAACGACGATTTTGAAAATCTGTGCTGCGCCTTCGTCCTTGCGCAGCAAATATTGACCATAGGCGATAGCGGCCATCTCGGGCATGTGCTCATGCTCGGCGATGGCGAGCACCTCTTCTTCGGTCAGGTCGCAGTAAGCGATGCAGTCTTCCAAGGTAAGCATTGTGTTTCCCATTGCAACCTGGAGTGCCGTTTGTCTCCGATTAGTTGTGCGTTTGCCGGCACATCCTGTCCTTTCAAATTATGCCATGGCGGCCCGGGCCATTTGCTTGACCTATATCAAAGCTGTGCTTGGAGCGGTTCACAATGAAAGCACACCGTTTTACGCCGCCGACGGCTGCACCTTCACGCCGCCGCCCTCGGTGATCATGATCTTGTTGAGCAGTTTTACGCAGGCATAGACCGCCCGGATCGAAGGTGCCGGCGTTTCTGTCAGGTCGGCGATTTCGAGGATCGAGCCGACCAGCGCCTCGGTTTCCAGCGAGCGGCCGAGTTCGACGTCCTGCAGCATGGAGGTCTTGTGGGCGCCGAGGGATTCGGCGCCCGCGATACGCTTTTCGATCGGGTGGCGGAACTTGACGCCGAGCTTTTCAGCAACTGTCTGGGCTTCGCGCATCATGTCGGCGGCCAACGCCCGGGTCTCAGGATACTGGCAGATGCCCTCCAGCGTTGCATGGGTCAGCGCGCTGATCGGGTTGAAGGAAAGATTGCCCCAGGCTTTGAGCCAGATTTCGGAGCGGATATCGGCAAGGACACGTGAACCAAGGCCTGATCCGACCAGCACATCATGCACCCATTTGACCCGGTCGCTCTCGCGGCCGTCGAGCTCGCCGATCGGGAAACGGTCGCCCTCAACGTGATGGATGACACCGGGTTCGGTGACCGCGGCAGCGGGGTAGACGACGCAGCCGATGACCCTGTCGGCATCGATCTGGCGGGTCAGGACGCCGGTTGGATCGAGGCAGGCCAGTTTTTGGCCGTCGTATGGACCGCCTAGACGCTGGAAATACCACCAGGGCAGGCCGTTCTGGACCGTCATGATGATGGTGTCGGGCTCAAGCATGTGGTCGATATCGCGCACCACGCCTTCCAGGAAGTGGGCCTTTACGGCCAGGATGATGAGATCCTGCGGGCCGGCCTCGGCGGCCTTTTCAACCGCGTTCAGCCTGGCGACCTCCTCGGTGCCGTCTTCCCAGATCAGTTTCAGGCCAGCTTCGCGAATGGCACCCAGATGCGCGCCCATGTCGATGACCGTCACGTCATGGCCGGCAAGTGACAGTTTGGCAGCCAGCAATCCGCCGATGGCGCCGGCACCGACGATGCATACCCGCATCGGCTTGGGCGGAGCGGGCGAATAGCGATAGGGAACCTCCTGGGAAAACGTGTTGCTCAAGGTGCCGATGCCGTCGATCGTGATGTCGATGACGTTGTCGGCCGCCCGCATCGCGCTGACGCCGATGGACGTGCCGCAGGCGATAACATCGCCGGGCATCAGCGTCATATCCTGCGAGATGAGACTGACCAGCCTGTGCGGCTTGAAGAACATGTCGCTGACCGGATAGTTCTGCTTTTCCTTGCCGTTGACCGTTGTCGATATCGACAATGTGTCCGGGTCGAGCCCGGTTGCGATGACCGGGCCGAACACGCCGAACGTGTCGAAGCTCTTGGCCCTGGACCACTGGGCGAAGGTCGGGTTCTTGGGGATGAGATCGGCCGCCGTTACGTCGTTTATGCAGGTGTAGCCGAAAATGTAGTCGGCGATGTCGTCTTCGCCGACGTTGGAACAGCGCTTGCCGATGACAATGCCAAGCTCGCCTTCATAGACGATATTGCCGCTGTATGACGGCGGCCGCTTGATCGGCTCACCGTGCGCGAGAAAGGCGCTGGGAGACTTCATGAAATAGAGCGGCTCGTCCGGCGCCGGCACATTAAGACGTTCGGCCAAGGCATGGAAATTGTTCCACAAACAGACCATCTTGGTCGGCTCGCAGGGCGTAAGTATCTTGACCTCGTCAACTCGCACCGTCTCGCCGGAGGCCTCAGCGCCGTCAAACATATCGCCGGTGTGAATGGTGATTGTGTCGTCCTGGAGTGTCCCGAAACAGACACGGCTGTCATGTTCGAACCTGATCCACCTGGTCAATGTCCTGTCCTCCCTACTTGTGATCCTTTTGTTTGCGCCGCCCGAAATTTGGCTGATCGCTTCAGATTAATGACCTTTGGAAACAATGGAAGACCTCACGTGTCACGCCTTGGACGCCGCGGCCCGGCGGAAAACAGGGGCTGATCACGGTTTGACGGCTCCTGCAGAAAGGTTCATCATGGACGTGGAGAAGTTCCAAATGATGCTGAGACCTGCAAAACTGTCGAGGTCAGCACTGCCACACCGGCAACTGCCGCCACTGTTGGCGCCGATCACTTCTTTGCAATCCAGCAGACGATTGATCGCCATGAAACGGCATCTTGTCACACAACGTGAAGGACAAGGCGGCGCACCTATCGAGCGGTAAGATTCGAAATCACAATCAACGACAACACATAGGAGGAAATCATGAGTTCAAAGCATCCAGCCAATATGGAATTCAGCGACCTGCGTGCAGCGGATCGCGAGTCGGTGAAGTTCGCGCTTGAACACGGTGCCACCCGTCGTGAAGTGATGGGCTGGCTGATCGCCGGCGGCGCGACCATTGCCTCTGCAGGATCGATCGTGACGGGCGGGCGCCAAGCCATCGCTGCAACACCGAAAAAAGGTGGCACGGTGCGTTATTCCGCAGCCCTGCACGGGCCATCGGACACACTGGATCCTATCGCCTTCACCTCAGGCATCGACTACCAGCGCGGCCGGATCATCTATAACGGCCTGTTGCGGCTGACGCCGGAGCTGGAGCCGGTCCCCGAATTGGCCGAGGAATTTTCGTCCAACGCCGATGCGACCGAGTGGACGTTCAAACTGCGCAAGGGCGTCAAATGGCACGATGGCAGCCCGTTCACCGCCGACGACGTCATCTACTCGATGAACCGCCATCTCGGCGAGGACTCGACGTCCAACGCCAAGGGCTACCTGACATCGGTTGATGAATGGAAGAAGGTCGACAGCCACACCGTCAAGGTCACTCTGAAGTACTCGAACGCCGACATACCGGCGCTGATGGGTATTTACCAGTTCAAGATCATCAAGGACGGCACGACGGACTTTTCCAACCCGATCGGCACCGGCCCGTTCAAGCTGGACGAGTTCTCACCCGGTGTCCGCTCCGTCCATACGCGCAACGACGATTACTGGGCTGAACCTGCCAATCTGGAGCGGATAGAAGTCTTTGCGATCACCGACTCGAACGCGCGCATGAATGCCGCGCTCGCTGGCGACGTTCATTTGATCGTCACCGTCGACCCGAAGGCCATTCCCCAGATCGACGCCAGCGACAAGGTCGATCTTCTGTCGACGCCGTCCAACCAGTGGAACGGCATCTGCTGCATGAAGGACAAGGCGCCGGGCAACAACGACGACTTCGTGCTCGGCATGAAACACCTGCCGCGGCGCGACCGGATCGTCAAGAACGTCCTGAAGGGCCACGGCGTTGTCGGCAACGACCACCCGATCAGCGCGGCCTATCCGGAGCATTGCAAGGAGCTGCCGATCAGGGCCTATGATCCGGACAAGGCCAAGTTCCACTTCAAGAAGGCGGGTATCTCCTCGGCCGAGATCTACGTGGCGCCGGTCAATGTCGGCATTGAGGAAACCGTCTTGCTGATGCAGCGCGAGGCGGCAAAGATCGGCTTTGACCTGCAGATCAAGAAGGTGCCGAACGATGGATACTGGGGCGCGATCTGGTTGCAGAAGCCGGTCAACGTCGTCACCTGGCTGATGCGCCCGACGGCCCATGCGATGCTTTCGGTCGCTTTTGCGCCAGATGCTCCCTGGAACGACACGCGGTGGAACAATGCCCGGATGGGCGAGCTGCTCAAGATGTCGGCCGGTGAGACGAACTGGGACAAGCGCTACGAAATGTTCTGCGAAATGCAGACGCTTATCCACAACGAGGGCGGGTGGGTCATTCCAAGCCACAACAACTATCTCGATGCCGTATCGACATCGCTGAAAGGCCTCGTCAAGCACCCGATCGGCAATACCGGTGGCTACGAGTGGCCGGAATTCGCCTGGCTCGAAGCCTAGGGCGCGATCGTCTTTGATTGAATCATTCAAAGGCGTGAATCGCCCTCTAACAAATTGACGACGATCAGTTCATCGTGTCCCCAGCCAGGCCGGCGCTGGCGTATCAAGGCCGGTCAGGCGGGTGAGGGCGATGCGCTGCATGACCGGGAGTTTCAGGAAGACCGGTGCGATGTGGTTTTGCAGGAGCTTCATCACTGGATTGGTCGAGGTGATCTGCCTGGTTTGGGCTTCGGTGAAGGCAAGGACCTTCTTGCCGATGGGATGGCGCAAGGCCGTATAACGGTCCGTCTCGCCGGTTGAAATCAGCCAGGCGAGTGTGGCGGCATCCTCAATGCCCAGGTTCATGCCGCGGCCGCCGACGGGGGAATGGATGTGGGCGGCATCGCCGGCCAGGAACACCGGGCCCTTTTGATAGGAGTACACCTGGCGGTAGCTGATCCGGAAGGTCGACTGCCAGATGACCTTTTTCACCTTGGCGCCGGCCGGCAGGCGATTGAGGACATCGGGGTGGTTGGCAACAAACCGGCAATGGCCCTCGTGCAGGGGAAAGCAGCCGGTGATGTTACCGTCATCGATGTTGGCAACGGCGCGGTCGAACGGGTAGGTCCAGGCATCGAGCTCGACATCGACAAGGCCGAACTCGTGCGGGTCGCTCTCGCCGTCGAAACTGAGGCCGAGGTCTTTGCGGACCTGCGAGCGGGCGCCATCGGCGCCGATCAGGATGTCGGCGGTTTCGGTGATCAGTGTGCCGTCGTTGTCGGTGGTGCAGACCACCTCGCCACCGGCTGCCGTAAAGTGTTTCAGCCCGGTGCGCCAGCCGATGTCATGGCCGGCATCCACCAGGGCATCGATCATTGCCGTTTCGGTTTCGGCCTGGGCAAGGGCAAGGATGAAATTGAACCGGTGCGGCAGGTGCGAAAAGTCGAGCGAGACGATCTCGCGTCCACCTGCGCGAATGATCATGCCATTGATGCGGTTGCCCAAAGCCAGCAGTCGTTCGGTAATGCCGGCCGGTTCAAGGATATCGAGACTGCGGGCATGGATCGCTAGCGCGCGCGACTCAGGTGTTGGGCCGGCGTCATTATCGATGATGCGCGGGGCAAATCCGCGCCTGGTCAGTTCTATGGCGGCTGTCAGGCCGGTCGGGCCGCCGCCGGCAATCAGAATGCGCGGGGCTTGCCTCATGAGTTCATTGTTTTCGTAGGTCTTTCGCCAGGCTGTCGACATAGGCCATCAGGCTATCGACGTCATCAAGACTGAGCACGATGGGAACGATGACCGACGGCGACTTGGGTGGAGCGCGAAACTCCTTGATGCGGACGAAATTGGGATGCGGCGGCAGCGAAAAGAAGGCCTCGAACTTGTCGCGCCAGTCCTTGGCCTTAGATTTGACCATGATCTTGAACGAGGGGGTTGAGCCAATGCCCATGTTGTTCTGGCCGGGGATGACATGGCAGCGCCGGCAATGCTCGATGGCAAGGGCCTCACCGTCCTTGGCGCCGGCGGCCGAAACGGGGGCAATGTGGCCGGCCATCATGAGGCCGGCAATCAGGCCAGCGGCCGGGAGCAAGTATGTCTGAAGGACCCGCAAGTCATCCTCTCAAAACGTTGCCGATAGGACAATATAGCAAGGATAGCGCGGCGTATCACGTTGTCTATCTGATTTGCCTGATGAGTTTTGCGCTCGGGAAACAGGTGGCCTTGAGGCCATTGCGTTCCTGCCAGGCGCCGATGGCGGTGCGGGTCTTGAAGCCAACCAGGCCATCTGCGCCGCCGACATCGTAGCCTTTGGCAATGAGGCGTTTCTGCATATTGTAGACATCGCCGCGGTTGAAACCGGAAAATTTGCGCCACTTGCCGACGAACGCCTTGTTGGCACCGAACCGGTCGGCGACATGGCCGATGAACAGGGCATAAAGATCGCTCTCGTTGTAGGCTTTGAGAACGTAAAAGTTCTTTGTCGCGATGTAGGCCGGGCCGGCGCGCCCGGCAGGCATCAACAGAAAACCGGTGCGCTTGAGCTCGTGCTTGGGGAACGGCCGGCCGCTGACACGCTTTGCACCGCTGGCCACCCAGTCGGCGATCTTGCGGCCCTGCTCTGGGCCTTCCAGCGCACAGGAGATGCTTTGCGGGATAATGGCTTCAAAGCCCCAGTCGCGGCCGGACTGCCAGCCGCTGCCTTTCAGGAACCTGGCAATCGAGGCCAAAGCGTCGGGCACCGAGTTCCAGATATCGCGGCGGCCGTCACCATCGAAATCAACCGCATAGCTCAGGTACTTGGTCGGCAGGAACTGCGGATGGCCCATGGCGCCGGCCCAGGAGCTCTTCATGCGCTTGGGCGTTGTGTGGCCTTGCTCAAGGATCTGCAGGGCCGCCAGCAGTTCGGGCTCAAAGAAGCTCTTGCGGCGGCCCATGTAGGCCTGCGTCGCCAGCGAGCGGATGGCGTTGTGCGGAATGGCAGCGCGGCCAAAGGCGGATTCGCGGCCCCAAATGGCGATGATGATGCGGCGCGGGACACCGTAACGCTTTTCGATCGCATCCAGGGTCCTGGACCACCGCTTGAGATGCTGCCGGCCGGCAGTAACGAGGTTGTTGAGGCGGGCCTGCTTGAAGTAACGCGCCGGGCTGGAGAATTCGGCCTGGCGCTGGATTTTCGGTGCGCCGGCAGATGATCCGGGCGGGCGCAGATCGGGCAGCTTCCAGTTCAGTCTGACACCGGCAAAGGCGGCCTTGAAGGTCTTGCGCGAGACACCCTGTGCTTTGGCCTTTGGCCAGACTTCTTTTTGAATCCAGGTCTGAAACTGTCTTTCGACCTTAGTGTTTGCGGACGCCGGTGTGATGAGCAATCCGAATAACAGGCACAAAATGATGCCAATACGCGCGGTTAAAGCCACTCTTTGGGGACCTTTTCAATCTCGCGGAGTGATCCGACTCACCCCATTTTGTGGAGTTTCTTAGCATAGTGAGGTCTGATGTGGGCAACCCGGCAGTCCGTTAGATGCTGTCGCCATGCCAGGCTGGCGGTAAGGGCCGATCTATGGACGTTCAACAAACGAGTCCAACACTCTCTTTTCACCGGCTTTTTCAAATTCTATGGTGAGCTTGTTGCCATCGATGGCTGTGATGGCGCCGTAACCGAACTTCTGGTGGAATATGCGCTCGCCGGGCTCGAATTTGACGACATCGCCGGTGTCGCGGGCGGTGAGTTCGCCTTCTATGATGCGCGGCGCCGAACGCATGGCCTCACCGGATGCATGGCGCTCCTGGGCGCGCTGCCAGCCAGGGGTCTCATAGGAACTGGAAAACGGGCTCAGCTGGTCAAATCTGGAGCCGCCAAAGGCATCATTTCCGTACGAGCCCATGCCATAACTGGATGACATCATCTCGGTGTCGACGTTGGCTTCGGGCAATTCGTCGATAAACCGCGAGGGCAGGGCGGACTGCCACAGAGCGTGGATACGCCGGTTCTGGGCAAACGAGATGATGGCGCGCTGCTTGGCACGGGTAATGCCGACATAAGCAAGCCGGCGCTCTTCTTCGAGGCCGGCATGGCCGTTCTCATCTAGGGCGCGCTGGTGCGGGAACAGGCCTTCTTCCCAGCCGGGCAGGAAAACCGCGTCGAATTCGAGCCCCTTGGCGGAATGAAGCGTCATGATGTTGACCTTGTCATCGCTCTCGCCGGACGTTGTGTCCATGACCAGCGACACGTGCTCCAGGAAGCCGGCCATGTTCTCGAAGTCGCCCATCGAGCGGACCAGTTCTTTCAGGTTTTCCAGCCGGCCCGTGGCATCGGCCGACTTGTCGTTCTGCCACATTTCGGTGTAGCCGCTTTCATCCAGGATGATCTCAGCCAGCTCGGTGTGCGGGATGCCGGCCGCGGTTGACCGCCAGCGCGAGAAGCTTTCCAGCAACTGCTTCAGGCTGTTTCGGGTCTTGGCGGCGAATTCGCCGGTCTCTGCCATGATGGACGCGGCGCGATACAGCGACACGCCATGGCTGCGGGCATGTTCGTGCATCTTTTTGACCGATGTCGTCCCGATCGAGCGCTTGGGCACATTGATGATGCGTTCAAAGGCAAGATCGTTGTCCGGTGACATGGTGATCTTGAAATAGGCCATGGCATCGCGGATTTCGGCGCGTTCATAAAACCGAGGGCCGCCGATGACGCGGTAGGGAAGTCCGAGCGTGATGAAGCGGTCTTCAAAGGCGCGCATCTGGAAGGACGCCCGCACCAGGATGGCGGTATTGTTGAGCTCGGCGCCCTTTGAATGGGCACTTTCGAGGTCATCGCCGATGGCACGAGCTTCTTCATCTCCGTCCCAGTGGCCGCGCAGCATGATCTTGTCGCCGTCGGCAAGATCGGTCTTGAGCGTCTTGCCAAGGCGGCCTTCATTGTGGCTGATCAGGCCTGAGGCAGCGGCCAGGATATGCGGCGTTGAGCGGTAATTCTGTTCCAGCCGGACGACCTGGGCGCCGGGGAAGTCGCGTTCGAAACGCAGGATGTTGTCAACTTCGGCGCCGCGCCAGCCGTAGATCGACTGATCGTCATCACCGACGCAGCAGATGTTCCGGTGACCTTGTGCCAAAAGCCGCAGCCACAGGTATTGGGCAACGTTGGTGTCCTGGTATTCATCGACCAGCATGTACTTGAAGCGGCGCTGGTAGTCGGCCAGAACATCGGGGTTTTCCTGAAACAGACGCAGGCACTCCAGCAACAGATCACCGAAATCGCAGGCGTTGAGGACTTTCAGACGCTCTTGATACTGCCGGTAAAAGTCACCGCCCTTGCCGTTGCCATACGCATGCGTCTCGCCGGCCGGCACCTTGTCAGGCGTCAGGCCGCGGTTCTTCCAGCCGTCGATATGGCCGGCCAGAAGCCGGGCGGGCCAGCGTTTTTCATCGATGTTCTCCGCAGCGATGATCTGCTTGAGCAACCGGATCTGGTCATCGGTATCGAGAATGGCGAAATCCGACTTCAGGCCGACGAGCTCGGCATGACGGCGCAGGATTTTCACCCCTATCGAGTGAAAAGTGCCGAGCCAGGTCATGCCCTCGACCACACCGCCAATCAGGTTGCCGATGCGGTCCTTCATCTCGCGGGCCGCCTTGTTGGTGAAGGTGACGGCGAGTATCTGTCCGGGCCAGGCCTTGCCGGTGGCCAGGAGATGACCCAGGCGGGTGGTCAGGACGCGGGTTTTGCCAGTGCCGGCGCCAGCCAGGACCAGCAGCGGCCCGTCTGTCGTCATGACGGCGGCACGTTGTTCGGCATTCAGCGCCCTGAGATATCCAGGCTCGGCATTGCCCATGGCGCGCGCCGCCAGGCCGCCAGGCGCAGGGGCTGGCGGCGTCAGGTCATCATCGCCGAAATCATTGATATCTATAGGGTTCGTTGTCATCCGGATGTCTAATTGATTCCATCTGTGCACTGTATATAGCATCACTGGACAGATATTCGACCGCCATGAGGGTGATTTACAGGGCTGAGACGAATACTGGGCCGATTATGGCACGTTAGATGCATCTAATGACGGCTCTGCCGGGGTTTGCAGAGTGTAGCGTCCCGCTTTGGGACGACTACGACGTATGTGAGGAGTAGGAAAAAAGTGACGGTAAAAACGTTACTTATCGCCATTGGGCTCATTCTTGGTTTTGCAGGGTTCATGAGCCTTGCCTGGAATATCAGTGCCGTGATGATGGGAACACCGGTCGTAGAAGTGGAACCGGCCCCGCAAAAGGCACCGCCTGTCGAAAAGATCCAGACCGATGTGCCGGATCAAAGTGACAACGCGGAAGTCGACCCGGTTCAGGACACCGAGGCTGATGTCAATCAACCGGCCCAAGCGGGCGCCTATGATGACAAATGGACAGGCAGCGAAGAAACAAAGTCAGATGCAGGCCTCAAGCCATCCGGTCAGACTGAGCCAAAATCGGCTTCTCCGGTAACGGTTGATCCGGTCGTTGATCCTTATGCACCCGATGATCGCGAGACGGTTGACAAGTCCGACCAAACCGACTCGACGCCGTCGCCCTTGCAAAAGGCCGACCCATACAAAGGTGACGATCGCGAAGCGCAGTAGGTATTTTAGTGTAACTTTCGGTCTTTCAGGGTCCAGGTCGCGGTCGGTCCCAGACCTTTCAGGTCAATTTTGCCTTTGGAAACGATGCGGAACCGGTCGGTCAGGACTGTCGCGGTCGCCTCATCGGTCAAGACCGCTCCGGGCTCGCCATAGGCTTCAAGCCGTGCGGCGCGATTGACGGTTTCGCCCCACACATCGTAGGCAAACTTGGTGCGGCCGATGACGCCGGCCATGACCGGGCCGGTTGCAATGCCTATGCGCATGTGCAGATTGTGGCCTGAGGCGAGAGCAATCCTGTGGGTTGCCGCCAGCATGGCAAGCGCAAGCTCTGCAATCGCCTCGGCATGATCGGGACGATGGGTCGGCACGCCCGAGACGACCATATAGGCATCGCCAATGGTCTTGATCTTTTCGACACCGATGCGTGCGACTTCGGTATCAAAGGCCGAAAACAGCTCATCGAGCAGGGCAACAATTTTCTGCGGGCCAAGTTTGCCAGACAGCGGCGTGAAGCCGGTGAGGTCGGCGAACAGCACCGTGGCGTGCTCATGCTGTTCGGCGATGGTGCTGTCCGGGTCGGCTTTGAGCTGTTCGGCAATGACGTCCGGCATGATGTTGAGTAGCAGTGCGTTTGAACGCGCCTGCTCACGCTGCAGCAACTGGAAGACATAATAGACCACCAGCGAGATGATCCCCATGATCGACAGGGCCGAGAAGGCATAGACCTGCGACAGGAATGCCGGCGGCATGGCGACCTGGGCGCTTTCAACCGGAAACAGGAACCAGGCGGACAGATGCAGGATCGCTGCTGCCGACACCACGCCTGCAACCAGCCATAGCCGTTCGATACCCAGGACCAGGAACGCGATGGCGGCGGCGCCCAGATAGTTGAGCTGTATGCCGGCTTCGCGTCCGACCACGGCGGTGAAATAAAAGATCGTCGAAAAAATCGTCACTGTGAGCAGGAGGCCGCCGGCGATACGGCCGAACCGGTGAAAAAGCGGCACGGACGCGGTCAGGGTCGCTGATACCAGGTTGCCATAGACCAGCATTTGCAAGTTGGCAAAGTCCTGAACGGCATAGGTCAGTGCATAGCTGAGGGAAGACAGGGTGGCCAGGAAGCCGGTGACATTGGTGGCAATGAGGTAGCTGCGATCGCTGGCAGGTGATCCGGCGGTGCCAACGGCCAGCAGTCGCGACAGCCGGCTTGGCAGGCGGGCCGACCAGCCGGTCTTCGGGGCGAGGATTGAATCGCGCCGTTTCATCTTATGCCTTACACAGGGTTCATGGTCGGCAATGAAGATAGGGTGCGCGCTGCGGCAAATCTACACCGTGTGTGGTTTAGAGCGGTACACAGTCATATTGAATCATTTGACCGGGTTTTCGCGTCTGCTGGCTAGTTCACAGCCCTCGCCGTGGTCTGGCCGACCACAAGTGGAC
>JABDJG010000194.1 GCA_013002595.1 Hyphomicrobiales bacterium
ATGCTGAATGGTGTGCGTATCGAGGGCGACAGTGTCACCACCGACACCGTTGTCATGCGTTCAGCCACTGGCACCGTGCGCTGGATCAAGAACCGGGGCCGTATCAACAAGAGCTGATGCCCGATACCGATTTTTTTCTGGGGGTCGAACGTTCCATCCTGGGCCAGCCATGGCGCGCGCGCCTAAGTGACAATCGCTCGGCGCTGGCTATTTCTGAGCGTCTCGATCTGCCGGAAATTCTCGGCCGTGTCCTGGCCGGCAGAAACGTCTCGGCCGATGAGGCCGAAGCCTTCTTGAACCCTACATTGCGGGCTCTGATGCCGGCGCCCGAAAAACTGCGCGACATGAACAAGGGCGCTGAGCGCATCGCAGCAGCCGTCATGCACGGCGAGACCATCGGCATCATTGGTGACTACGACGTCGACGGCATGACCTCGTGCGCGGTCCTGTCGATGTTCCTCAATGCGGCCGGCACCAATCCTGAAATACACATTCCTCATCGGGTAACCGAAGGCTACGGCCCCAGCCGGCAAGCGGTTGAAACGCTTCAGGCCAAAGGGTCTCAGATGATCGTGACGCTTGACTGCGGGGTCATGGCGCACGATTCCATGGATCATGCCGCCGAATTGGGGATCGACACGGTTATCGTCGATCATCATCAGGTTTCCGAAGTTCTGCCGCAGGCCATGGCGATCATCAATCCGAACCGTAACGATGATCTTTCCGGCGTTGGCTATCTGTGCGCTGCCGGCGTTACCATGATCCTGGTGGCGGCAACCAACCGGGTACTGCGGGAGGCCGGCTGGTGGTCTGATGAGCGGCCCGCGCCGGACATTTTGCAGTGGCTCGACCTCGTTGCCCTCGGCACCGTCTGTGATGTCGTGCCGCTCATGGGCCTCAACCGGGCTTATGTCACTCAGGGCCTCAAAGTCATGTCGAGCCGCGGCAACACCGGCTTGACGGCACTGGCCGATGCAGCCCGCCTCAACCGAAGACCGGATGTCTACGCGCTTGGTTTCCTGCTTGGGCCACGCCTCAATGCGGCTGGCCGCATTGGCAGTGCCATGCTCGGGCTTGAATTGTTGACGGCAACCGATCGTGGCAAGGCCATGAACATTGCCCAGCAGCTGGAAAAACTGAACCGCGAGCGCCAGGAAATTGAACTGCAGATCGTCGCATCAGCAACCGCGCAGGCGGAAGCAGCCCTTGGCAAGGCGTCCAATCTGCCGATCCTGGTCGTTTCGGGTGAAAATTGGCACGCCGGCGTCTTGGGGCTGGTTGCTTCGCGCTTGAAGGAACGCTTCGATCTGCCATGCTTTGCGCTTGGCCACACGCCCGGCGATGAGATCGCCAGCGGGTCGGGCCGTTCAATCCCCGGCGTTGATCTTGGCTCCGCTGTCCAGGGCGCCGTTGCCGAAGGTGTCGTCATCAAGGGCGGCGGTCATGCCATGGCAGCCGGTCTGACCCTTGAGATCGGCCAGATCGGGGCGCTGAGAGCCTACCTTGAAAACCATCTTGCCGATGATGTGAAAACCGCCGGCGAACTCAAGGCGCTTGAAATCGATGGTGCCGTGTCGGCATCCGGTGCCAGCATCGCGCTGATCGAGACCTTGGAGAGGGCAGGGCCGTATGGCAGTGGCAATCCGGCCCCGGTTTTTGCCTTGCCGGCGCACCGTGTCGCCTATGCCGACGCTGCCGGCGCGGACCATGTGCGGTGTACATTGCAGGCCGCCGACGGGGCCAGGATCAATGCAATTGCCTTTCGTGCACTTCATACCGAGTTGGGCGAATTGTTGCTCACAGAGCGCGGTAAACCGCTCCATATCGCCGGCCGCTTGTCCGTCAATGACTGGGGCGGATCGCGCAAACCCCAACTAATGATCGCGGATGCGGCATTTGTGCCGTAATAACGGTGAATTGGCGGGTTGCTATAGTGCGCAAACAGCCCTATAGAAACGTCGCGCAGCGCCCTTCGTCTATCGGTTAGGACGCCAGCCTTTCACGCTGGAAAGAGGGGTTCGATTCCCCTAGGGCGCGCCAATCCTCCGATTTTGACATGCATGGGATCATGCTGGATGCTGCAGGGGTTGCGGTCATACCGGTATGGGAGCTTTATCATGCAACTCGAAGGATCTTGTTATTGCGGCGCGGTCAGGTTTTCCTGTGAGGCCTATGCGCCGGTGCCCTATCTGCGCTGTTACTGCTCGATCTGCCGCAAGACGGGTGGCGGCGGCGGTTACGCCATCAATCTTGGTGCCAGGGCGGCTGGCCTGAAAGTCTCCGGCAGCGAGAACATCTCTGTCTTTCACGCCGTGATAGACGGTGAACAAAGCCCGGCTGAACGGCGCTTTTGCAGCAAATGCGGTTCAGCCCTATGGGTCCAGGATCCGCGCTGGCCTGATCTCCTGCATCCGTTCGCCAGTGCGATCGATACCGAGCTGCCGCAACCGCCTGAACACATTCACATCATGCTGAGTGCCAAACCTGGCTGGGTGCGCGTCGATGACAGCGGGAGTGAAGATCGCTTCGATGCCTACCCGCCCGACAGCCTCGAGGACTGGCACCGCCGCCATAAGGTCCTGTCTGGCGATTAAGTGTATGGCCACTCGCCTGCGCCAAGCGCCCTTGCGGCCTCGACAATGCGGCTAAAGCTTGCTCGTGCGCGTTCGACACTGTGCCGGGCGCGCAAGTAGCCATGCACCAGACCGTCCTCGTTGATCCAGACTACCTTGCCGCCGGCAGCGTGGATCTTGTCGCGGTAATGCCGGCCATCGTCGCTCAAGGGGTCACACTGGGCACTGACGATCACCGTCGCCGGCAGGCCGGTAAAGTCGCTGTCGTCAAGCGGTGAGGCGGTCACGTCTCCGGCCGGCCTGCCACCGTCGTACCTCACATCCGTGTAGTAGAGCACCTCATCGCGGGTCAGCAGGGGGGCATTGGCCTGGGTGATATAGGACCCTTCATCGACATTGCCGCCGAGACCCGGGTAAATCAGCACCTGGCCGGCAATCGAAACCTCCTGGCCCCGGATCGCATGCGCCACGGCTGCTGCCAAGTTGCCACCGGCGCTGTCGCCGGCCAGCACGATCGGCTGGCGCCATCGATCTGCCGCCCACACGGTTGCCTGATAGCTGTCATCAAAGGCGGCCGGGTGTTTGTGCTCGGGCGCCAGCCGGTAATCGACGGCCACCACTCGGTATCCGGTCCGCGCGCACAATTCGGCGCATACCCCGTCATGACTGTCCAGCCCGCCGAGAATGAAACCACCACCGTGGAAATAGATAATCGTGATGTCATGCCCGCCGGTCTCGTAGATGCGTACCGGGATATGCGCGATGTGGCGGTCCTCGGTGTTGACGCCAGCCGGCCTTTGGCTGGCGAACACCCGGCTCATGTTATCGTAGACCTCACGGTTCTTGGGCACAGACCAGGTCGCGGCATCAGCCGGATAGTGCGCCAGGGTCTTACCGATAAATGCCCAGGTCTCGGCGTCTATGATCTGTTCGTAATCCATCGCACCTTCGAGTGTTGTGTGGTTCATGTTGTGTCAAACGACTTCGAATCCGACATCGTCATGGTTGTCGAGGTCCCGGTTGTAGTTGATGGTGATTTCTTCACCGGGCTCTATATCGCGCAGCGCAACATAGATTTGAGTATCGTCGCCTTCGCGCCAGTACTGCGCATTCGGCTTGAAGCTGTGGTTGTACAAAGAGCCGTAGCCGAGCGCCAAGGCGATCTCGCCTTCCTCCCATTCAAACACGTAGCCGGCCAGCTTTGATGTTCTATCCTGCCCGTAAATATCGTCTTCCGGCAGGATCAGTACCGGCACTCTTTCGATTTCCGCATCCTTTGGAATGCGTCTGACGGCAAACACGCCAAGGCCTTTGTTGGCGGCTTCCTTGATTGTGATCAGTGTGCTTTGGACATGCGCCATTGCGCGGCCTACCAGTGCCCGGTGTTCTCCATCGAAACCCACGGCTCGGCGGGTTCCTTGGCATCGCCTTTTTGTAGCAGCTCCACCGAAATGTTATCCGGCGAACGCACAAACGCCATCCGTCCGTCACGTGGCGGACGATTGATCGTCACACCGTGATCCATCAGCCGCTGGCATGATGCGTAGACATCATCGACAGCAAAGGCCAGATGGCCGAAATTGCGGCCTTCATCGTAATCTTCCGGGTCCCAGTTGTACGTCAGTTCGATTTCGGCATCCGGCGTCTCGGGCGCCGCCAGAAAAATCAGCGTAAAGCGGCCATCCGGATAGTCATTGCGCCGGTTCTCCTTGAGGCCCAGCGCATCGCAGTAAAACGCAATCGACTGATCAACGTCTTTGACCCGCACCATGGTATGAAGGTATTTCATGTTTTCTCCGTTCGAAGTTGATTGGCTGCAATATAACGGCGAACCTAAACCGGGATGAGGCCACTTTGAAAGACCGTTTGAAACAATTCGTCGATGAAGCAAGCCGGATTGTCGGCTTTACCGGTGCGGGCATCAGCACCGAGTGTGGCATACCCGACTTCCGTTCGCCCGGCGGCATCTGGTCGAAATACAAACCGATTGATTTCCAGACCTTCATGTCAACTCCCGAGATGCGCCGCGAGGCTTTGTCGCGGTATCTCAAGATTCGCGAACATGTCGGAAATGTAAGCCCGGGCAGGGGACACAGAGCGCTTGCTGAGATGGCGCGAGGCGGGCGTTTGACCCATGTCGTGACCCAGAACATCGATGGACTGCACCAGGCATCGGGCATCGATGACGATAGGATCGTCGAGCTGCATGGCAATGGCACATATGCAAAATGCCTTGAGTGTGACGCCCGGCACGAACTGGACTGGATCGCCCTGGAACTCGACAGGATACCAGGTGCACCTTCGTGTCTGGAATGTGGCGGCATCGTGAAGACCGCGACGATCTCGTTTGGCCAGGCGATGCCGCAGGACCAGATGATCCGTGCGCAGGCTGCAACCTTGGATTGTGATCTGTTTTTGGCCATAGGCACATCGCTTGTCGTGCAGCCGGCTGCCGAATTTCCGTTGATTGCCAAGCAAAATGGCGCCAGGCTGGTCATCATCAATCGGGAAGAAACACCCTTGGACAGCTTTGCCGATCTGGTGATCTATCAGGATATTGGCGATGTTCTTGAAATCTTCCTGCCCTGACGCAACGAACGAATCATTTTTGTGACAAAATTCGTATTGTGATGTGCTGCTGGCAGCAAATTTTGTCCCTTGCGGTGAAAAAGTTTACTGTGGAAAGTTTTTGTCAGGTGATCGCCAATTGCCCGCTTGCAACACAGAAAACTGTTCAATTTGAAGGTGTTGCACTCATGCTGCAGTGCACCCGGCAAGGTTCGACTATGATCATCTTGCAACAATGACTGAATAATAACGGCGCGGGATCGATGCCGGGGCTGTACAAAGGTTAACGGTTTGCGCAAACTGCCTGTCATGTGCCGATAGAGGCAATCATACGGTACTGCGGGTGGATAATTTTAAGTAGATAAGTGGGTAGTCGGTCATGGCGGGGAGTGACCCTGATCGGGTTGAAGTCGAGAGTCGATCCGAAAGCGGCGAAATTGCAGCGGACGTCAAGATCATCCAGGTCACTGGTTTTGTGAAGTGGTTTGATGTGGCGAGAGGCTATGGCTTCATCATTCCCGATAGCGGAATGCCCGACGTTCTTCTTCATTTGAGTTGTTTGAAACGAGACGGATTTGACGCGCCTCTGGAAGGAACGCGCGTCGAATGCGATGCTGTTGAGCGGCAAAAGGGCTTTCAGTGCCTGCGCGTTCACGCTGTCGATACCTCAACAGCCATTCACCCTGTCGAACGCGTTGCCCGCACTCATGTCAACGTCGACCCATCCAGCGACTGGATTCCGGTGACCGTCAAATGGTTCAACCGGGCGCGCGGTTTCGGGTTTGTCAGTGAAGGCGAAGGCAAGCCGGATATTTTCGTGCACATGGAAACCTTGCGCAAGACAGCGATAAGCGAGCTGATTCCCGAGCAGCAGGTTTATGTACGCTACGGCAACGGACCCAAAGGCCTGATGGCCGCAGAGATCCGTCTGTCGCTTGACGACGGCATCAAACACACCAATTAATAGCAAGCTGTTTGGTCTCAAATCCCATCGCGGGTCATGTGAGGGGCATCGCTGTGCTGCGAGTTGCAAAGTTTTTGACTGCCGCCGTGTTGTGCTGCCTCATCGTGCTGACGGCGGCCGGCAATGCCCAGGATTCGATGCGGGTTGAGACGGTCTCGGTGACAACGGCCAAGGGCGTGTTCAAGTTCCAGACCGAGATTGCCGATACCGAGCCGGCGCGTGAGCGCGGCCTGATGTTTCGCAAGACCATGCCGCCGGACCGGGCGATGCTGTTCCACTGGGGCCGGCCGCTGGTCGCATCGATGTGGATGCAAAACACCTATATCTCACTCGACATGCTGTTTATTGCGGATGATGGCACTGTCCGGTTCGTGGCCGAGAACACCAAGCCGTTGTCACGCGATATCGTCTCAGCCGGCATTGAGGTTGCTGGCGTGCTCGAAGTGATTGCCGGTACCGCCCAGCGCATCGGCCTCAAACCGGGTGATAAGGTCGCGCACCCCATATTTGATGGTTCCTAGGGCGTTATCGTGCTTGCCCATTGCGTGCGAATGCGTATAAGCACCTGTCGGACACAGTGAGTTGAGAGCAATCTGGCTCATATTGTTGCTGAGTGTCGGGGCGTAGCGCAGCCTGGTAGCGCATCTGCTTTGGGAGCAGAGGGTCGCAAGTTCGAATCTTGCCGCCCCGACCAATTCAGTAAAACTGTAATGGAGGCACGAGGCCGCACCATGCCCGCACGAATTTATCAGCCCGCCCGCAACGCCATGCAGTCCGGCAAGGCCAAGAGCAAAAATTGGCTGCTGGAGTTTGATGCCGATGCGCCACGCCAGGCCGACCCGCTCATGGGCTGGAC
>JABDJG010000204.1 GCA_013002595.1 Hyphomicrobiales bacterium
GTCCGGTCGTATGTCCGCACGATCCGGGCCATCACCTCAGCGCCGTCAACCGTCTGGTCGCGCTCGGCCGCCACCGAGATGATGCCGCCGGCGTTGATGACATAGTCGGGCGCGTAAACGATGCCGCGTTTGTGCAGCCGCTCGCCGTCGCCAGCCGTTGCCAGCTGGTTGTTGGCCGCACCGGCAATGACCTTGACGCGCAACGACCTGATCGTGTCCCTGTTCAGCACGCCGCCAAGCGCGCACGGCGCCAGTACGTCTGCCCGGGCGGTCAGGATGTCGCCTGGCGCACAGGCTGTGGCGCCGAATTCGCGAACCGTGCGCGATGTATTGTGGGTGTTGATGTCGGCAACGATGAGACGGGCGCCGACCTCATGCAGCTGCTTGCACAGATGATAGCCGACATTGCCTGCGCCCTGGACGGCAACCGTCAGGCCGGAGAGATCGTCGCGCTCAAGGGCAACCTTGACGGCGGCGCGCATCCCTTCATAGACGCCGCGGGCGGTTCTGGGAGACGGGTCGCCGCCCTGGTAGCCGGTGTCTCGCGGGATGCCGCTGACGTATTGCGTCGTCCTGGCGACCGCGCGCATGTCGTCAACGGTGGTGCCGACGTCTTCAGCCGTGATGTAGCGGCCGGCCAGCGAGTGAACCACCGTGCCGAAGGCTTCAAACAGCGCCGGTGACTTGATGTGTGCCGGATCGCCGATGATGACCGCCTTGCCGCCACCGTATGAAAGCTCGGCCAGGGCGTTCTTGTAGCTCATGCCGCGCGACAGCCTGAGCGCGTCGCGCACGGCAGCGTCTTCATCGGCGTAGGGCCAGATCCGGCAGCCGCCAAAGGCTGCGCCCCGCGCCGTCGAATGGATCGCTATGAAACCTTTCAGCCCGGTTGCCGCATCATGAAATGCGTGCACGGCCTCGTGGTTGTCGAAGTCGGGTTGCGAGAATATCGGCATCATCTGCCTCCAATGAGTTTGCTCTAACCAGCAGCCTTACTGTCTGGTCGATCAACCTCCCCTCAAACCCTATATAGTTGCTAATGGTTAACGTTCGTTAACACCTGCAATCAAACCTTTGCGAGGCTACTTTGCGCATACAGGCGTTAAGAAAGGTGATTCAAGTTGGCTACAATGCTGCGGCAAAAATCAACCATGCTGAAAAATCGTTTGATGCAAACCGCTTTAGCCCGCCAAGCGGGAACCTTCCGATCCTTTCTTACAACAAGGTTGAGTCGCTTGTGGATTGCTGGCACTCTGATATGTCACAATGGCACCGCACTAGGGCCTGTGGACAATTAAGGTTGTAGCGATGGTTTGGTCTGATTGGTTCAGGTTCTTGGGTGTGAGGAGGAAGGACATGCTGGCATATTCGACGACGAACACCCGTGAAGATGGGCCAATCGGGCCAAATCGTGCAACGACGAGGCCCCATTTTGCCTGTGGACGTCGCTTTGAGCGGCTTGAAGGGGGCGACCCTACAGCGCCACTCAAAGCTAGCCACAGACAAAATGGGCCTCGCCAGCACTGCAACCTTAATTGTCCACAGGCCCTAGGACCTGGCGAAATCATTTCGCGCTAAAAAAACTGTGTGTACAGGGAGGAAGAGACTATGAAGATCCGACACTGGCTGGGCATCGTGCTCGGCATTGCCTCGCTCGCGTTGAGCGGTATCGCTGCTCAGGCCCAACAGGCCGGCGGAACGCTGGTCATGCTGGTGCAACCAGAGCCACCATCGCTGGCGTCATATCTTTCGACTTCCGGTCCGATCGGGCTGGTCGCGCCGAAAATTTACGACGGACTTCTCGACTACGACAAGGACCTGAAAGCTGTTCCCTCGCTTGCTGAAAGCTGGAAAGTCAGTGATGACGGCAAAACTGTCACCTTCAACCTGCGCAAGGATGTCAAGTGGCACGATGGCAAGCCGTTCACGTCGGCTGATGTGCAGTACACGATCATGAATGTGCTGAAAAAAGTGCATCCGCGGGGTCCGAACTCATTCAAGGAAGTCACCGAGATCGAAACGCCGGACGCGCACACGGCAATCTTCAAACTCGCCAATCCCGCGCCCTATATGATGCGCTCATTCGGTTCTTACGAATCGCCGATCGTGCCCAAGCATCTGCTGGAAGGTCAGGATGCAAGAAGCGCGAGCATCGCGAACAACCCGGTTGGCACGGGTCCGTTCAAGTTCGTTGAGTGGAAAAAGGGACAATATATCCGCCTCGACAAGAACGAGAACTACTGGAAGGAAGGATTGCCGTACCTGGATCGTATCGTCGGACGGTTTATCCCCGATGCCTCGACCCGCACGGCTGCCATGGAAAAGGGCGAAGTGCACTACGGCGCCTATGGTGCTATTCCCAACGTCGACGTCGTGCGACTGCGTGAACTCAAGAGCATCGGCGTCACAACGGACGGATATGCGATGATCAACCCGGTCTCGCTGATCGAGTTCGACACAACCAAGGCACCGTTCGATAATCCGGCGATCCGCAGGGCGATCTCGCTCACCCTCGACCGCAAGTTCCTGATCGACAACATCTGGTTCGGCTACGGCAAGCCGGCGACCAGCGCCCTGTCGAGTAGTTACGCGGCAACCGGCCTTTATGCTGAAGGCATGCCGAACTATCCCGGCAAGCCCGATGTGGCGGCCGCCAAGAAGATGCTCGATGATGCGGGCATCAAGCCGGACGCCAACGGCGTGCGTGCCAAGGCAACGCTCGACCTCATCCCCTATGGCGAAGACTGGCGCCGTGCCGGCGAGTACATGAAGCAGGCGCTCGCCGAGATCGGCATCCAGCTCGACCTGCGCTATGAGGACGTGCCGACGTGGTTGAAACGCGTCTATGCGGATTACGATTTCAGCATGAACGTCAACTACTTTTACCAGTTGCCCGATCCGGTGCTTGGCGTGCACCGCCACTACGGTACCGACCAGATCAGGCAGGGTACGCACTTCGTGAACTCGTCGCGCTACAGCAATCCAAAGCTCGATGCCCTGCTGGACTCGGGTGCAAAGGAACCCGATGCGGCCAAGCGGAGCGCCATGTACAAGGAAATTCAGGAAATCCTGGCCAACGACATGCCGGTCGTGAACCTGCACGAGATGAAGTTCCTGACCGTGTTCAACTCAAAGCTCAAGGGTCATGATGCGTCCGGCTTCGGCGCCTATGGCTCGTTCGACCGCACCTGGTTTGACAAGTGATATGAGGTTTGAGGCGGCGAGTCACACTGGAAAATCACCGTCATGAGCCACACCGCCAAGCGCCTGCGATATGTCCTCAAGCGGCTGTTGCAGGCGCTTCCCATCGTCCTTGCGATCATTGTCGTGAATTTCTTTCTGCTGCATATGGCCGAAGGCGATGCCGTTGACGTGCTGGCCGGCGAAGCCGGCTCGGCAACGCCTGAATACATGGCAGAACTGCGCAAGAAATTCGGGCTGGACCAGCCCCTGCCGGTTCAGCTTTTCGTCTATCTGAAAAACGTCGCCTCCTTAGATCTGGGATATTCATTCCGGCACGAGATGCCGGTGCTCGATCTGGTGCTGGACCGCTTCGTGCCGACGCTGCTCTTGATGGTCAGCACCATCCTCCTGGCCGTCGGCGTCGGGATCATTCTCGGCCTGCTTGCTGCGACCGGTCTTAACACCTGGCGTGACACATTGATCTCGGTCTTTGCGCTGGTGACCTATGCAACGCCGCTGTTCTGGGTCGGGCTGATGTTCATTGTCGTGTTTGCGCTGAATCTTGGCTGGTTCCCGACCAGCGGCATGGAAAACATCGCCGCCTTCCATGAGGGCTGGGACAGGGTCTGGGATATCGCACATCATCTGGTGTTGCCGACCGTCACGCTGTCGTTGTTCTATCTTGCGCTCTACACCCGGTTGATGCGCGCCTCGATGCTGGAG